>JBDHHA010000047.1:0-28782 GCA_039589615.1 Gemmatimonadota bacterium | reverse complement strand
GGCGCCTCGATTGACTTCGGAGCCGAAGGCTCCTAAGTTAAGGTCTCTTTTTATCTTACGGGATTACTAACGGGCGGAGACTGGTGCGGAATCGTCCCACTGTACTCTACTTTTCTCCGGCCGCGAGGCCGGTTCCTGACATAGTTTCGACTTGGATTGAGGCCAAGGAATTCATCCTTGTTCAGTACCAGGAACGGGAGGTGGCCGAAGCCCATGCCGTCCGGAGTCCGCCCGACCTGGTGGTGGTCAATATCGAGGACACCCCCACCGAGGGTCTGGCGTTCTGCCAGTCACTCAAATCCGATCCCTACACGGCCATCGTTCCGGTGGCGTTTGTGGCCAACGGCCACGCCACCGACGTGGTGGGCCGGTGGTTCGAGGCCGGCGCCGACGAGGTGATCACGCCGCTGTTCGAGGCCAGCGAACAGCGCACGCGTCTGGACGGCCTGTTGCTGCGGACCGAGCGCAACGTGTCGGTCCACCCATCCACCCGACTGCCTGGAACGACGGAAATCGAGCGGGCCATGCGCACGCGCATCGACCGATCGGAGACGTTCGCGGTCTGCTACGCGGACCTCGATCACTTCAAGGAGTACAACGACCGGTACAGCTACCGAGACGGCGATCGTGTCATCTTCTTGGTCTCCCGAATCCTGAGCGACGTGGTAAAGGGCCTGTGCCCCAAACGCGGCTTCGTGGGTCACATCGGCGGAGACGATTTCATCATGGTGTTGGATCTCGAGGACATTCAACCGGTGTGCAGCGAGATTGTTTCGGTCTTCGACGAGTTGATCCCGTACCAATACAATGCGCAGGATCGGGGCGCGGGGTACTTTTTCGGACGCGATCGACGGGGACAGTTGTACCGAGTGCCGCTCATGACGTTGTCCATCGGCATCGTCACCAACGAGCACAGACGGTTCGGGCACCCGGCGCGCGCCAGCGAGCTGGCCACCGAGATGAAGAGCTACGCGAAGACCCTCCCCGGTTCCGTGTTCGTGGTCGATCGTCGGCGGGATTCCGAGGAGGGTTCGAGGGAACCGGGAGGGGCTACCGAGGCATGAACGTACGCTGTCCGTCCTGTGACACGGTTTATCGCATCGACCCGGCGAAGGTCCCGGAAGAGGGTGTGCAGGCCCGCTGCACCGTGTGTTCTCACGTCGTCGCCATCAGCCGAGACGAAGAACCTGCCCGGGCGTTCGAGAGGGTTGCCCCGGCGGCTCCCGAGGCGGTAGCCCAACCCGCGGCGCCGGAACCCCGGGCCCCCGCTCGGAGCGGAGAAGAGATCGCCGCCGCCACGCTGGGTGATGCATTCATCGCGCCGCCCAAAGCACCGCCGACCGTCGTCGAGGCGCCTGCGGTCGTGGTCGAGGCCCCGGTGGAGACCCCGGCTCCTGTGGTCGAGGCCCCGGCTCCCGTGGTTGAGGCTCCACCGGCGGCGCCCCAGCCTCCGGTGGAAGCTCCGGCCCCTGCGCCGGCCGCTCCCCCCGTCAGGGCAACCCCGGTCGCCCCTCCGGCGGCACGGCCTCAGCCGGCGGCGCCCGTGTCCTCCCCGGTGGAGAGGGGTGGCCTGCGAGTCACCCGGCCGTTCGCAGGGGGTGGTCCCGGTGCCGCCCCGGCTCGGTCCGTGCCCGGCACCCAGCGTCCCACGGCGCCCGTGTTCCGGCCGACGCCTGGCGCGCCCGTCCGGCCCGCGGCCGCTCCGCCCGAAGTCCCAGCCGTCCCGACGCCGCCCGAGCCGGTGGCTCCGGCGCAGCCGGCGGTTCCGGAGCCTCCGCCGTCACCCCCAGTGGCCGCGGCTCCCGTGGCGCCGCCGCCTCAGGTGGTTCCACCCGCCGCTCCTGTGGCTCCTCCGGCAGCACCGGAACCGGCGGTGTCGCCGGCCCCGGCGAAGCCGGTGCTCAATCCCTTCATGTCCCGGGATCCCAAGCAGAAGGCTCGGCGCTTGGCCCGGGCCCTCATCTCCGATATGATCGTCTACCAGCCGGAGAAGCGGCAAAAGGCCATTGAGGAGGGGAGCCTCAAGGAAGTGTTCGACGAGGAGATCAAGAAGAGTTGGGACGAGTATGTGCAGCAGGTGGGGGCAGAGATCGCCAACTCGACACCGTTTTTCACCGAGGCGCTGAACGATATCTTGGCCGGAGGGCAGAACGTCTTTTAGGGTGGTGTTCCGGCCCGGAAACCAGCTAAATTGTTGTCGTAACGAGCCGTCGGCCCAGTCTGGGCACGACGGCTCGCCCTGTATTCATTGAGACCATGAGGAGTCCGACGTGAGCGACGTGCTCGTTACGCTGAGCGAAATCGACCGGCGAATGATCGAACTCCGAGGTTACCTTTGACCTCGATGCCAAGAATTCCCGCCTAGAGAAGCTTCAGGCCACCATGGCCCAGCCGGGCTTTTGGGACAATCCAGATACAGCCCGGTCGGCAGTCGATGAGATGCGAAAGCTCAAGCGGTGGACGGAGCCGTTTCACGACATCAACCTGCGCGTCGCAGACGCCCGTGAACTCGCCGAACTGTTAGCCGAGGATCCGGACCCGGAGCTGCAAGCCGGAGTGGAGGACGAACTCCCCAAGCTGCTCACCGCACTGGAGGATCTGGAGCTGAAAAACATGCTGCAGGGCCCCGATGATCAGCGCGGGGCGCTGGTCACCATCCATCCGGGAGCGGGAGGCACGGAGTCGCAGGACTGGGCGCAGATGCTCATGCGGATGTATACCCGCTGGGCCGAGCGCCGCGGGTACAGTGTGGCGGTGCTGGATCTCCTCGCGGGGGAGGAAGCGGGAATCAAGTCGGTGTCGATGGAGATTCAAGGCGATTGTGCCTACGGCTATCTCAAGGCGGAGAAGGGTGTGCACCGTCTCGTGAGAATATCTCCGTTCGATGCCCAGGCGCGTCGCCATACGTCGTTTGCATCGGTGTTCGTGTACCCGGTCGTGGACGATTCCATTGACGTCGATCTTCGGGAGGAAGACATCGAAATGGAGGTGTTCCGAGCGTCGGGCGCCGGTGGCCAGCACGTGAACAAGACGTCGTCGGCGGTGCGGTTGCGGCACACGCCCACGGGCCTCGTCGTCTCGTGTCAGCAGGAACGCAGTCAGTTCAAGAATCGCGCGACGGCCATGAAGATGCTCAAGGCGGCGCTGTACGAGCGGGCCCGCGAGGAACAGGACAAAGAGAGGGCAAAGGTGGAGGCCACCAAGAAGGACATCGGCTGGGGGAACCAGAGCCGTTCGTACGTGTTCCAGCCGTATACCATGGTGAATGACCACCGCACCGAATTGAAGATTACGGACGTCCAATCCGTCATGGACGGAGACTTGGATCCGTTCATCCACGCGTACTTGAAACGCTACGGAAGCAAGGCGGCATGACGGTGATCGAAGAGCGGTCCTACATCGAGACTGCCCGGAGAGAAAAACTCGAAGCGCTCATCGAGCGGGGTGTTGTCCCGTTCGCCTACCGCTTTGATCGGTCACATACGGCGCAAGAAGCGGTAGACGCGTACGGCGATGAGGACGATCAGGTAGAGGTACGGGCAGCCGGTCGGATCGTGTCGATTCGCCCGCACGGCAAGACCACGTTCATGCATCTCGGGGACCGGTCCGGGAAGGTACAGGTGTACTTCAAGCGTGATACGCTCGGTGAAGAGATCTACGAGGTGCTCAAGCTGTTGGACTTGAGCGACTTCATCGGCGTGCGCGGCAAACTGTTCCGCACGCGGACGCAGGAGGTCACGATCAAGGTGGAGGAGTTCCAACTCCTCACCAAGACACTGCGTCCGCTGCCGATCGGCAAGGAGGACGCGGAGGGCGAGCAGCACGGGGGCCTCACCGACGCCGAGACGCGGTATCGTCAGCGGTACGTCGACCTCGCAGTGCACCCAGATGTCCGCGAAGTCTTCATGTTGCGTGCCAACGTCGTGCGGCTGATTCGGCAGTTCTTCGACGATCGCGGGTTCGTGGAGGTCGAGACGCCGATCCTCCAGCCGATCTACGGCGGCGCCGCCGCGGCGCCGTTCGTGACGGACCACAAGGCGTTGGACACCCGCTTGTATTTGCGCATTGCGGACGAGTTGTACCTCAAGCGGTGCATTGTCGGCGGGTTGGATCGTGTGTATGAGATCGGTCACGATTTCCGCAATGAGGGGATCGACCGGCTGCACTTTCCCGAATTCACCATGCTCGAGTTCTACCAGGCCTACGCCGACTACAATGACGTGATGGACGTATTGGAAGAACTCGTCGCCGGTGTAGTGGAAGCGACGTGTGGCTCTCTGAAGATCGAGCGGTTCGGTACCACATTCGATTTCACGCGGCCGTGGCACCGCGCCGGATACGTGGACCTGGTGCGACAACACTCGGGAGTGGATCTGGAGACGGCGGACGACGCTGCGCTGCGCAAGCACTTGAAGGCACACGGAGAAGAGGATGCCGACGAGTGGCCCCGGACCAAGCTCATCGACGAGATGTTCAAGGTCTTTGTAGAGCCGAAGTTGATCCAGCCGACGATCGTGCAGGATCATCCGATCGAGATCTCGCCACTCGCCAAGACGAAACGGGGGAATCCGCGCCTCACCGAACGGTTCGAGATGCTCATCAATGGCCACGAGTTGGCCAATGCGTTCAGCGAGCTCAACGATCCCGACGACCAGCGGCGCCGTTTCGAAGCTCAAGCCGCGGCGCGGGCGGCGGGAGACGAGGAGGCGCACCAGATTGACGAGGACTTCGTCCGGGCGCTCGAGTACGGAATGCCCCCGACGGGTGGCCTCGGTCTGGGCATCGATCGACTGATCATGCTGCTGGCCGACAAGAAGTCGATTCGAGACGTCATTCTCTTCCCCACGTTGAGGCCGGACGCATGAAACGCCTGGAGTGGAGAATCGCGTCGCGCTACATGCGCAGCCGACGGTCGTCGAGGCTGGTCTCGCTGATCACGCTGATCGCCACTGCCGGGGTGACGGTGGGCGTCACCGCCTTGATCGTGGTCATGGGCGTGATGAACGGATTGCAGAGCGAACTGCGCGAGAAGATCCTCGTGGCCAGCCCCCACTTGCGGGTCCTCACGTACGGAAGCGGCCTGCGCGTGGACAACTGGCGCGATGCGTTGGAAGTGATTCGTGCGCATCCCGACGTGGAGGTCGCCGCGCCGTTCGTCCACACGCAGGCGCTGGTGACAGCCGGCGCCGACTACAGCGAAGGGGTCCGTGTGTTGGGTATCGATCCCGACACCGCCACCATGTCGGTCATGCCGCTGCCCCGGTATTTCACCAGCGGCGACTTGCGGTTCGCCACCAGTCTCGGGGGAGTCGACGGCGGGATCATTCTGGGCGCGAGAGTCTCCGATCGACTCTCGGCGTTCGAGGGCGACTCGGTGTCGGTGATCTCGTCGGCCGGAACCAAGTACAACGCGGCCATCGGGGCGTTCGTCCCTGCGTATTGGTGGTTCGAGGTGACGGGGCGGTTCGAGACAGGGATGTTCGAGTACGACAACGCCTACATCGTCATGCCGCTGGAAGTGGCCCAGCGGTTTGCGGGGTTGGGCGATGCGGTCAGCGGGATCGATGTGCGGGTGAGCGATCCGAACGAGGCACCGCGCATCGGGCTCGAGTTGGAAGCGCTCCTCGATTATCCGTACCGCTCCACCGCGTGGCAGGAGCAGAATGCGCAGCTGTTTTCGGCCCTGGAGCTGGAAAAACTCGGCATGGGATTGATCCTCCTGCTGATCATCATCGTTGCGGCGTTCAACATCGTCGGCACTTTGACGATGGTCGTGACGGACAAGACCCGGGAGATCGGGATTCTCCGCGCGATGGGGCTGTCGGCCAAATCCGTTCGGACGGTCTTCGTCCTGCAAGGCATGATCGTGGGGTTGGTGGGGACCGCCGCGGGGGCCGTGGCGGGCATCGCCGTGGCCCAGCTGTTCGACCGGTGGCGTCTCATCTCCCTGGATCCTTCGGTGTATTTCATCGACCACCTGCCGATTCAAGTGCAGCCGCTGGATTTCGCGTTGATCATCATCGCGAGCGTCGTGGTGGCAACGGTGGCCACGCTCTATCCCGCACGCCGGGCGGCGGACCTGACCCCGGTGGAAGCGATCCGGCACGAATGAGTGTAATCCTCGAGGCACGCGGACTCCGGAAGACCTTTCGTGGCGGCGACGCCACGGAGCTGGAGGTCCTGACGAACGTCGACCTGGCGGTGCGCCGAGGCGAGGTGGTGGCAATCGTCGGAGAGAGCGGTGCCGGTAAAAGCACCTTGCTGCATCTCCTCGGCGTGCTGGATCAGCCCAGCGGCGGCGAGGTCGTGCTGGATGGAGAGTCGTACGCGGCCCTGTCATCCCAAGGAAAGGACGTGTTGCGCAACGCGAAGATCGGCTTCGTCTTCCAGTTCCACCACCTCCTGCGGGAGTTCACGGCGCTGGAAAACGTGATGATGCCGATGATGATTGCCGGCATCGGCGACCAGCTGGCGCGAAGCCGGGCCGAGAAGATGCTGGCCCGCGTGGGGATGGCGGGGCGGATGACCCATCGCCCTGCACAGTTGTCCGGTGGGGAGCAGCAGCGCTGTGCGGTTGCCCGAGCCGTCGTGAACGACCCGAAGGTCGTGCTGGCGGACGAACCGAGCGGGAATCTCGACGAAAGACACGCCGGACAGCTACACGACCTACTGTTCGAGCTCGCCCGCGATTTGGAAACCGCATTGGTCATCGTCACGCACAACCGCACGCTTTCCGAGCGAGCCGATCGCACGCTGGTGTTGGCGCACGGGAAGTTGCAGCCGAGCCAACCGAGGGGAGTCGTCGCGTAATGCAATGCGATCATTGTGGTGAGCGACCGGCGGCCATCCACCTCACGCAGATCGTCAACGACTCGGTGACGACAGTCCACTTGTGCGAGCAGTGTGCGGCAGAGAAGGGCGTACAGACCGGGGCGACGGTTGCGAAGTTCCCCCTTTCGGATTTCCTGGCCTCGATGGGGAAGGGGGCCTCGAGCCAGCTCCCCGTGGGAGACGACCCGGCGGAGTGCACCTCGTGCGGCGGTACCCTGCAGGACTTCCGCGACACCGGCCGGCTGGGGTGCCCGGAGTGCTATCGCGCTTTCGGGAGCCATCTGCGGGATCTGCTGCGACGGTTGCACGGGTCGAGCCAGCATGTGGGCGAGCAGTACGTCGCGGCGAAAGCGAGTGGGACCGCGGAGGCCCCGACCGTTGCCGAGCTTCGAGATCAACTGCGCCGGGCCGTCGAGTCCGAGAACTTCGAGTTGGCGGCGGATCTGCGCGACCGCATCCGGGTGATGGAATGACGTTCGACATCAACCTCCTCCCGGATGGCGGAATATCGTGGCTCGACGCGAGCGGCCCCGAGGGCAATATCGTTCTCTCCACCCGCGTGCGCCTCGCCCGGAACCTCAAGGGCAAGCGGTTCACCATCCGTTCCGAGCCGGTGGCCAACGAGGGAATCCTCGAGGAGGTGGAACGGGCCAGCCGGTCGTCTCAGCAGCTCCGCGATCTCCCGCTGATTCGCATCGACCGGCTCCAGGGCCTGGAGTGCCAGTTGCTCCACGAGCGGCATCTGATCTCCCGGGAATTGGCAGGTTTGGACGGCGACCGGGGTGCCCGCACCGGGGCGGCCCTCCTGACCGATGGGTGCGTCGGGTTGATGGTGAATGAGGAGGATCATGTCCGACTCCAATGCCTCAAGTCGGGGTTTGCCCTTGCCGACGCGTACGCGGATCTGGAGCGCCTCGATGCCGAAATGGGGAGGCAGCTGGCCTTCGCGTTCCATGAGGAGTTCGGTTATCTTACCTCGTGCCCGACGAACGCCGGTACTGGGTTGCGGGCATCCGTCCTGATTCACCTTCCCGGTCTGGTGTTGACGAAGGAAATCGCGAAGGTGTTGCAGGGACTCTCCCAGGTCGGCCTCACGTTTCGAGGACTTTATGGGGAGGGGAGCGAGGTTGTCGGGAACTTCTTTCAGCTCTCGAATCAGACGACGCTGGGGAAGTCCGAGAGTGAGTTGCTCGACCACTTGGGGGACATGGTGCGGAAGGTGATCGAGTACGAGCAGCAGGCCCGACACGTTCTCCAGCGGGACGCCCCCACGGTTATTGCCGATAAGGTTTGGCGCGCCTATGGCCTGCTGAAGTACGCTCGCAGTGTCTCGTTCGAGGAAACGATGAACCTGCTGAGTGGTGTGCGTCTGGGTGTTGGATTGAACCTGATTTCGGATGTCAGTGTATACACATTGAACAAGCTGTTGATCTTCGCCCAGCCGGCGCATTTGGCGACGGGCGAGGGTCTCGACCTGGGCGACCCGGAACTGTCGACGGTTCGGGCGACCTATACCCGGCAGCTACTCGAGGCGGATGCGGCCCGTTAGTGGGCCGTTAGTCTGCCGGACAATTTTACGGTCAATTATATGAACGGTTATAACTTCACCGACCGAGTTCGCAAAGTCCTGCAGATGGCGCGGGAGGAAGCCGCCCGTCTGCACCACGAGTACGTGGGCACCGAGCACATTCTGCTCGGGTTGATCCGCGAAGGGGAGGGTGTCGCCGCCGCGGTGCTCACCAACCTCAACGTGGACCTGGACGAGATCCAACAAAAGATCGAGGAGACGGTCAAGAAGGGTAAGGCTCCGGCGGCGTCCGGCCCCGACCTACCGTACACCTCACGTGCGAAGAAAGTACTCGAGCTGGCGATGAGCGAAGCCCGAGAGCTGAACCACTCGTACGTGGGGACCGAGCACCTCCTCCTGGGTCTCCTGCGGGAAGAAAAGGGGATTGCCGCCCAGGTGCTGACCGACGCCGGTGTGAATCTGGAGCAGGCGCGGGCCGAAACGCTGCGGCTTCTGGGGAGCGACATGCCCTCGGGGCAGAAGGTGGCCGGCCAATCCCAGGCGGTGCCGCGCTCGGAGAAGAAGTCGAAGACCCCGGCACTTGATCATTTCTGCCGTGATTTGACAGCCTTGGCGGGCGAAGGGCAGCTCGACCCCACGATCGGGCGCGAGAAGGAGATCGAGCGGGTCATCGAGGTGCTTTCCCGCCGGAAGAAGAACAACCCCGTGCTCATCGGCGAGGCCGGCGTGGGCAAGACGGCCATCGTCGAAGGCCTGGCTCAATTGATCGCGTCGGGTAACGGACCGGAGGCGCTGCGCCGCCACCGCGTGCTCGCTCTCGACATGGCGGCGGTCATCGCGGGAACGAAGTACCGGGGGCAGTTCGAGGAGCGTCTCAAGGCGGTCATGAACGAGATCGCCCAGAACAAGAACGTTATCCTTTTTATTGACGAGCTCCACACATTGGTGGGCGCCGGTGCCGCTGAGGGTGCCATCGACGCGTCCAACATGTTGAAACCGGCTCTGGCACGTGGTGAGCTGCAGTGCGTGGGCGCGTCCACCCTGAACGAGTACCGCAAGTACATCGAGAAGGACGGGGCCCTCGAGCGCCGTTTCCAAACGGTGATCGTGGATCCGCCGACGGTGGAGGAGACCATCGAGATACTCAAGGGCCTCCGACAGCGGTACGAAGACCACCATCGCGTGGTGATTCCGGATCTCACGCTGGACGGGGCCACCAAGTTATCCGAGCGTTACATCACCGACCGATTCCTGCCGGACAAGGCCATCGATGTGATCGACGAGGCCGGGGCGCGAGCCCGGCTTGCCGCCCAGGTTCCACCCCCGGAGGTCGCCCGGCTGAAGGAGGACCTGGAGGGCATCAACCGGGACAAAGAAGAAGCCGTTCGCGATCAGAACTTTGAGACCGCCGCGGGGCTCCGCGACCAGGAGCGCGAGCTCCAGTCGGAGATTCGCAAGCGACAGGAAGAATGGGAGCGGGAGCGGCAGACGCACCGTCCGACGATTTCAGAGGAAGAGGTGGCTTTCATCGTCTCCCGCTGGACCGGCATCCCGGTGACCCGATTGCAGGAGGCGGAGACCAAGCGCCTGCTGCGGATGGAAGAGGAGATACACAAGGTGGTGGTGGGTCAGGACCCGGCCATCGAAGCCATCTCGAGAGCGATCCGGCGGTCCCGGGCCGGCCTCAAAGACCCGTACCGACCCATCGGCTGCTTCATCTTCAGCGGCCCCACCGGCGTGGGGAAGACGGAGTTGGCCCGGGCCCTGGCCAAGTTCCTCTTCGCCGATGACAAAGCCCTCATCCGCGTCGACATGTCCGAGTACATGGAGAAGTTCAGCGTGAGCCGCCTCATTGGGGCACCTCCGGGATATGTGGGGTATGAGGACTCGGGGACGCTCACCAAGGCGGTCCGGCGGAAGCCCTATTCGGTGGTCCTGCTGGACGAAATCGAGAAGGCCCACCCCGACGTCTTCAACATTCTGCTTCAAGTGCTGGACGAGGGCCATTTGACGGACAACTATGGGCGGGTCATCGATTTCAAGAACACGGTTGTGATCATGACCTCCAACGTGGGTGCGCGGGACATCACGAAGGGCAAGGCGCTCGGGTTTTCCCAGCCCGACCAGCAGACGAGTTTCGATCGGATGTCCGAGAAGGTGAAAGACGAGATCGGCCGCGTCTTCAATCCGGAGTTCTTGAACCGGGTCGATGACACGATCGTGTTCCACCCGTTGAACCGCGACCACATCGCACAGATCGTGGACATCATGTTCGCCGAAGTGCAATCGCGGGTTTCCGACGAGGGTCTCAATCTCGTTCGCACCGATGCAGCGACCGGCTTTCTGGTAGACCACGGGTACGACGAAGCCTTTGGCGCGCGACCCTTGCGCCGCGCCATCCAGCGTTACGTGGAAGACCCGTTATCGGATAAGATCCTGATGGGTGAGTTCTCCCCGGGGGAGGAAATCCAAGTCGATGTCAGCGAGGATGGTGAGAAACTCATCTTCCAGGTGCTGACGGAGAGCAAAAAAGCGTAGGCGAAGACTATGGCCGGGCTCGGTAGGGTACTCCTCGTCGCCGCCGTCTTGGGAGCCGCTGTTGGGGACGCGCATGCACAGCAGCGCGACCAGACAACGGTGTTCGACAGTATTGCGGTGCGCGGAGCCGACCGAACCGGTCGCGCCGCAGTCGTCAGTCGCGTCAACATCGCGTTGGGGCAGCCGGTGGGTTTTCTCGATGTGCAGCGAGCCATCGAGGCCCTCTATGCCACCGGCCAGTATTCCGACATCATCGTGAAGCAGGCCACCGAAGACGGGAAGGAAGTCCTGCTGTTCGAGGTGGTGGAGCGCCCGGTGCTGGCCCGGTGGGATGTGGAAGGGACGGCGAAGTTGCCGGAGCGTTCCGTACGCGGCAAGGTGCGGCTCTTGAGCGGAAGGCCGTTCAACCCCGCCGATGTCGCCACGGCAATCGCGGCCATCGATTCCCTCTACAAGAAGGAAGGATACTACCAGACGGTCGTCGACACCCGGGTGGTCCCGGAGGACGACGGGCGTATCAGCGTGGTGTTCGAGGTCCTGGAGGGCAGTCGCGTCGCGGTGAGCCGCGTCATTGTGGAAGGCAATGAGGCGTTCGGCGCCGGCGAGGTCGTGGCGAACATGAACACGCGGCCAGAGGGATTCTTCTGGTTCCAGAAGGGTGAGTACGACGAAGAGGTGGTTCTCCGGGACGTTCGCGAGCGCTTGCCGGCATTCTACGCGAGAAACGGGTACATCGATTTCCAGGTGCTTCGCGACACACTGGTGGTCAACGAGGAGACCGGCAAGGGCACGCTCATTCTTTCGGTGGACGAAGGGGATCAATACGGCATCGGGACGTTCGAGGTCATCGGAAACAGGGAGTTCACCAGAGAGGACCTCGATCGGTACTACCCCTTTGGTGAGTCGGATGGCGGTGGAGGGTTCCTCGGTCTCGGCGGGGGCGACGACGAGCAGGAGTTCAACTTCGACGAGTGGGCCGAGGCCACCGGCGAGGTGAGCAACCTCTACTACGACAACGGCTACATCCAGGCACGGGTGCTGGACGTCATCACGCGTCGCACGGCCGCGGACGGATCCCGGGTCGTGGATCTGCGGTGGCAGATCCAGGAGGGAGCCCCGGCCATCGTGAACCGTGTGTTGATCACGGGGAACACGATCACGCACGAGGACGTGATCCGTCGCGCAATCTTCATGGTGCCGGGTGACGTCTTCCGCCGGAGCGCGCTGCTCCAGTCTTACCAGAGCATCTCCAATCTCGGTTTCTTCGAACAACCTCTCGCGTCGCCCGACGTGCGCCCGGCGAATCAACAGGGAGACGTCGACGTCGTCTTCGTGGTGGAGGAGCGGCGCACCGGCAACATCAACTTCGGGGCGTCGGTGGGGCAGGGAACCGGTGTGGGGGGATTCATCGGCTTGGAGGAGCCCAACCTGTTCGGCAAGGGGAAGCGCATCCAGTTGCAGCTCCAGTTCGGGAGCAATCTGAGCGACTTCAATATCACGTACACCGATCCGGCCATTAAGGGGAGCTTGATATCGGGATCGGTGAGGTTGCACAACACGCGGCAACGGTTCACCATTGCGGACCTGGGCCGCATCACCACCCGCGGCGTGAGTCTTCAGATCGGGCTGCCGCTGTTCGGATCTCGGTTTACGCGGATATTGGGTTCGTACGCGTTGGAGCAGAGCGACTTCGACTCGCCCACGCTCGGTCCGGTGTACGCCTGCACGAACTGTGTTCTCTCCAGTGTCAGCGTGTCCGTCGTCCGCGACACGCGCGTAGGACTGCCGTTTGCCACCGGTGGAACCCTCCACCAGTTCACGCTGGCTCAGAACGGCGGCTTCCTCGGTGGGAGCGGCGACTTCCGCCGGGCGACGTTCGAGGGCCGCTGGTATGCGCCTCTCAGCAGGGTCGAGTTACAGCCGGGGATGGGTGGCATGCAGTTCGTATTGGGCCTGACGGCCAAGGCCGGTTTCGTCTGGGGAGACGCCGGGCCCCACTTCCGACAGCTGTTCTCCATGGGTGGCACGCAGTTCGGCATCCCGTTGCGTGGGTACGACGAGTTTTCGATCACGCCCCGGGGGTTTGACCCCACCGCCAGTGGCACGCGAGCCAGCGGCGTCAACGCGTTCGGCGCAACATATGCCGCGTTCACGGGGGAGATCGGGTTACGGTTGAGCCAGGCGCTCTACCTCAACACGTTCATGGATGCGGGCAACGTGTGGGAGCGGGCCGGCCAATTCAATCCGACCCGGCTGTTCCGCGGAGCCGGTATCGGGTTGAACGTGATCTCGCCCCTTGGGCCGATCGGACTCGACTATGCGTACGGCTTCAACCGAACCGACCTGGTAGGCAATCCGGATCCGGGTTGGCAGTTCCACTTCAAGCTTGGCAATATTTTCTAGTTCAATCCTGTTTGAGAGTAAGGCAAGAACCATGGACCGACTCAGAGCCCGATGGGCACCCTTCGCACTGGCCGTCATCGTCATTGTCGGCGTGGCGGCCACCGCCCGACAGGCCGGGCAGGGAATCGGCATCGTGAATTTGCAGATCGTCATGACGCAGACGCCGGGATACCAGGAAGCCCTCACCACATTCGAGGCGGAGTTCCAGCCGGCCAACGATGATTTTCAGGCGATGATCGCACAACGCGACTCGCTGATGGAGGAATACGATCGGACGTCGGTGGTGTTGAGTCCAACGGCCCGGCAAGAAAAGCAGACCGAGATCCAACAGCTGCAGGCCCGGCTCGAGCAGCGGGCCACGGACCTGCAGAACCGCCAGACGGAGCGCGAGCGTGAGCTGGTGGAACCCTTGGAGCAGCGTGTGCAGGCCGTCATCGAGGGCATCCGCGCCGAACGCAACCTCGCGATCGTCTTCGACGTCGCCACGATGCCGGGTATCGCGGCGGTGGATCAGTCCATCGACCTCACGCCGGTCGTCGTGCAGAGGTTGCAGGCTTCGCAGAACTGAACCGCAGTGCAATCGTCGTCTCGGTTAACCGCCGGCCAGGTCGCTGACCTCGCCGGCGGTAAGCTCTTCGGAAACGGCGATGTCCCCATCGCCGGAGTGGCCCCCCTTCACCGCGCGGGTCCCGGCGACCTTTCGTTTCTCGCCACGGCTCGGTACGTGGCCGCATTCCGGCAATCTCGTGCCGGCGCCGTTTTGGTGGTGCCGGAGTTCCAGGATGAAGCGGAGGGACCCGACACCCGGATCGTCGTCCCCTCGCCCCACCGGGCGCTGGCCCTGGTGCTGGCTGAGCTGACTCCCCCGCAGCCCGATACCTGGGGTGTCCACGGCTCGGCGAAGCTGGGCCCGGGAGCCCGATGGTCGGGCCGCATCGCCGTGGCTGAAGGCGTGGTCATTGGCGCCGGGGCCCGGATGGGGCGGGACTGCGTTCTCGGCCCCCACGCGACCGTCGGGGCCGGGGCTCGCATCGGAGACCTCTGCCGCATCGACGCTCACGCGGTGGTGGAGCGTGGGGCCATTTTGGGAAATAGGGTGGTGCTCCACGCCGGAGCCCGCGTCGGCACGCCCGGGTTTGGCTACGCCCGGGGCGCCGAGGGGCACGAGCGTATCCCCCATGTGGGCGGGTGCGTCATCGGTGACGACGTGGAGATCGGCGCGAACACGACGATCGATCGGGGCGGGATCGACGACACGGTGGTGGGAGCCGGCACGAAGATCGACAACCTGGTGCAGGTGGCGCATCACGTTCGGATCGGCTGCCGCTGCCTGATCATGGCCCAGGTCGGGATTGCCGGGAGCTCCGTGGTCGAGGATGACGTGATCCTGGCGGGCCAGGCCGGTGTGGCGGATCACCTCACGGTGGGCCGGGGCGCTCGAGTGGCTGCGCAGAGCGGGATCATCGGCGACGTCGAGGCCGGGGCGGTCGTCTCGGGGTACCCGGCCCGGAATCACCGCGATGTCCTTCGCCAGACCGCCGCCCTCAGGCGCCTCGCGCCACTCGCCACGCGGTTGGAGGAGATTGCCGGCGGTGATGCGCCCGCGCGCTAGGCGTTCCATCGCCGAGCCGACGTCGCTGGCCGGCGTCGGGTTGCATACCGGAAGCGAGAACACCCTTACATTTCGTCCGGCCCACTCGGGACGGGGGATCGTCTTCCGCCGGGTGGACCTGCCGGAGGAGCCCGAGATTCGGACTCATGTAGGTGCCGTCTGCACGACGGAACGACGGACCGTGCTGGGAGTCGGCGTTGCGACCGTGGATACGGTGGAGCATGTCCTGGCCGCCGTGACGGGGCTCGAGATCGACGACGTGTGCATCGACATCGACGGGCCCGAGGTTCCCATCCTGGATGGGAGCGCCGCCCCCTTCGTCTCGGCTCTGCGAAGTGCCCGGCCGGTGGAGGTTGCGGGGGAGGTCCAACCCCTGGTGGTGCGGAAGTCGATTGTCGCGCGCGAGGGCGACTCGGTGTACCGTGCATGTCCCGGAGCGCGGACCGTGACGGTCACGGTGGAGTGGAACCACCCGGCCATCGGGAGGCAGGAGGGCTCCTACGATCTGTCGCCCGGCGTGTTCGAGGAGGAGTTGGCGGGCGCCAGGACCTTCGGCTTTCTCGGAGAGATCGACGGGCTGCTGAACCAGGGGCTGATCAAGGGCGGCCACCCGGGGTGTGCCGTGGTGCTCGGGGACAGCGGTGTCGTCAACGGAACGTTGCGCTGGGCCGACGAGTTCGTTCGCCACAAGACCGTGGATCTCCTCGGTGATCTCGCGCTGGCCGGAGGGAGGATCGACGGTACCATCGAGGCCATACGTCCGAGTCATCGGGGCAACGTCGTGTTTGCTCGTGCCATACACCAACACTGCGCCACTGGAAAGTGAGAACCTTGCATGGAAATGGACATCACGAAGATCCTCGAGGTGCTCCCCCACCGATACCCGATGCTGTTGGTGGACCGGATCGTGGAAATGGAACCGGGCGCACGTATCGTGGGGATCAAGAACGTCACCATCAACGAACCGTTTTTTCAGGGGCACTTTCCGGGTCACCCGATCATGCCGGGAGTGCTCATCGTCGAAGCGATGGCGCAGACGGGTGGTATGTTGATGATGGACGCCGTGGAGAACCCACAGGACAAAGTGGTCTATTTCATGACCATCGATAAAGTCAAATTCCGCCGCCCGGTCGTTCCCGGTGATCAACTTCGTTTCGAGTGCCAACTGCTCGAGTTCAAAGGCAAGCGCTGCACCATGCGGGGCGAGGCCTTCGTCGACGGCAAGAAGGTGGCCGAAGCGGAAATGATGGCGGGGATCATCGATCGATGACCGCGCGCGTGCACGCCACCGCCCTGGTGGATCCGTCGGCGGAGCTCGGTCTCGATGTCGTCGTCGAGCCGTTTGCCGTGATCGGAGCGGGTGTGCACATCGACGCAGGCACGACCATCGGCGCCCGGGCCACTGTCTGTGGTCCGACCCGGCTCGGAGCGGGGTGTTCGGTGGGGGTCGGTGCGGTGATCGGGACCGATCCGCAGGACTTGAAGTACACCGGCGAAGCAACGGAGCTGGTGATCGGGGACGAGACGAACATTCGGGAGTACGTCACGGTCAATCGTGGGACGAGTGCGTCCGGCGCCACCATCGTGGGGCCCCGATGCTACTTGATGAGCTACGTGCACATCGCCCACGACTGCCGCCTCGGTGAGGGTGTCATTCTCTCCAACGCCGTGCAACTGGCCGGGCATGTGGACATCGGTGACTACGCGCAGATCGGAGGCTTGACGCCGGTACACCAGTTTGTGCGGATCGGCGCTCACGCGTTCATCGGAGGCGGGTCACGCGTCCCGCAGGACGTGCCCCCCTTCGCCAGGACGGCGGGCAACCCCATTCGGCTATACGGCATCAACGCGGTAGGGCTGCGGAGGGCGGGATTCGAGGCGGATCTCCGCATGGCCATTCAACGGGCTTACCGGTTGTTGTTCAACTCGGTGCTGCCCCGGGGTGAGGCCATCGAGCGGGTGCGTGACGAGAGTGGCCACATTCCCGAAATCGTCCAGCTCCTCGACTTCCTTGGCGCCTCCCGGCGCGGGGTCATGGTGTGACGGTCGCTCCGGTGGTGCAGGCGTCCCCCCTCACCAAGAACATTCTGGTGTCGGCAGGGGAGCCGTCGGCAGATCTCCACGCGGCGGAAGTGATCGCGGCGCTGCGGGACGCGGTGCCCGCGGCGCGGTGTTCGGGGCTCGGAGGGCCGAGCATGGCCGCGGCGGGAGCCGAAATCACCGCCCGCATGGAGGCGCTCACCACCATCGGGTTCACGCAGGTGGTCCGCACCTTTCCGGCCCATGCCCGGATGTTGGGCGCGTTTCGCTCGGCGTTCGACAGGGGGGTCGACCTGGCGCTCCTGACGGATTACCCGGGATTCCACATGCGGGTGGCGCGCGAAGCGGCGCGGCGCAGTGTTCCGGTGCTGTACTACATCGCGCCACAGCTCTGGGCCTGGGGCGCGGGCCGCGTGACTGCCCTGCGGGAGACCGTTTCCCACCTGGCCGTCATCTTGCCGTTCGAGGAGCCCTTCTTCGCCGGCCGGGGCGTGCCCACGACCTTCGTGGGGCACCCCCTGTTGGATCGGGAGCGCCCGAGTACCCGAGAGGCACGTGCAACCATCGGCGTTGCCCCGTCCGTCCCGGTGTTGGGGCTGTTTCCCGGGAGCCGCAAGTCGGAGGTTCGTCGTCTCTGGCCCGTGCTGCGAGACGCGGCGGGGCTCGTCCGGGCAGCGGTTCCCGAGGTGGAGGTGGCTGTGGCGGCGTTGCCCGGGCTCGACTACCCCGGTGCCGAGGGCTACCACCTCCGGCTGGCCGAGGCGCCGGCCGTCATGGCCGCCAGCGATGCGGCGATCTGCAAGTCGGGCACGAGCACGCTGGAGGCGGCGTTGGCCGACACGCCCACCGTGATCTGTTACCGCACCGACGCTATCTCCTATGCCATTGCCAGGCGGGTCGTACGGTGCGAGCACATCGGGCTGGTGAACCTCATCGCGGGTCGCGCGGTGGCCCCGGAGTACGTGCAGCGGGCCGCCACGCCGCAGGCTCTCGCGCGGCACGCCCTCTCCCTCCTCGACGGGCAGGGGGTGGAGGCGGCGCGGCAGCGTGAGGGATTGGCGGAGGTTCGGGAGCGGTTGGGCACGCCCGGGGCGTCCCGGCGCGTGGCGGACCTTGCGAGGGAGCTGTTGCGGTGTTGACGCGCATCGGGGGAACGGCGGCGCGATTCTTGGTTTCGCTCCTGGGTGCGACGTGGCGAGTGCAAGCCGACGGCCGGGAGCACCTGGAGGGTTTGCGCCGGGAGCGCCGCCCATTCGTCTTCGCGCTGTGGCACCGCCACCTGCTGCCGCTCGTCTGGTATCATCGTGGGGATTCCACGTCGCTGCTGGTGAGTGGCCACGAGGATGGGAGTTATCTGGCGCACGCGGCCCGCGGATGGGGATATGGCTTGGTGCGAGGTTCGTCAACGAGAGGTGGTGTCGCCGCGTTCCGGGACATGCTCGAGGTCTTGCGACGGGGAGGGGAGATGGCTGTAACCCCCGACGGCCCACGAGGGCCCGCGGGAACGGTGAAGCTCGGGATCGTGGCCGCAGCCCAGGCGGCCAGTGCCGCCATCGTTCCGGTGGCGGCCGAGGCGTCTTCGTCCTGGCGACTCCGTTCGTGGGACGGGTTCGGGATTCCCAAGCCGTTTGCCCGCGTCCGAATCGTGTATGGCACACCGCTTCGGATATCCGCGGAGGCGTCGCGCTCGGCTGCCGCACAGCTCCTGCAGCGACAGCTCGAAACCGTCACCGAGTCCGCCCGATGCTGACCCCGCTGCGGCTCTGGAGCGAGCGTTCTCTGAGGGCGCGTCTCGCGCGGTTGGCGCTCCTCCCGCCGTCGTTGTTGTACCGGGTCGCCATGGCCTTCCGCACGCGGGCGTATGGGGTCGGGTTGTTGCGGAAATCAGAGGTTCCGTTGCCGGTGGTCGCCGTGGGCAACCTCACGGTGGGAGGCTCGGGCAAGACGCCCATCTGCAACTGGATTGCCCGCTATTACACAGACCAGGGTCTCCAGCCCGGCATCGTGCTCCGAGGGTACGGGGGCGACGAGGGGATGGTCCATCGGCGGCTGGCGGAGTCGGCGATCGTCATCGAGAATCCGGACCGAGTCGCGGGGGCGCTGGAGGCGAGCGCCAACGGCGCCGACGTCGTGGTGTTGGACGATGCATTTCAGCGGCTCGACATCGTGCGAGACTTGAACATCGCCCTGGTGAGCACAGAGTCCAGCCGGGCGGTGCGGTGGACGCTGCCGGCGGGACCGTGGCGCGAGGGTATCAAGGCTTTGCGGCGAGCCGACCTGGTCGTGGTGACGCGGAAACGGGCCGATCGGCATTCGGCAGAGCGCATGGCGGAACGGGTTGCCCGGATTTCCCACAACTGCCCCGTCGCCATCGCCCGCCTTGGGGTGACGGGATTCAACGGCCTGTTGAGCGGGGATGCGGTGCCGGTGGAGTCCCTGTCCGGAGCCCGGGTCATCGCCGCCGCGGGGATCGCGGATCCGTATACGTTCGCCAGCCAGTGCAGCGACCTCGGCGCCCGTGTGCGGTTGCTCCCCTTGGAGGACCACCACGACTTCACCGAGAAGGACACCGAGCGCATGGTGCAGGCCGGTCGCCGCGTTGATTACGTTGTAGTCACCGAAAAGGACGCCGTCAAACTTCGGTCGATGTGGCCGGGCCACGCTCCGGAGCCCATCGTGGCGTCGCTGGATGTCGCGTGGGAGGTCGGGCAAACAGAGTTTGAAATGGCCCTGGATGCAGTTGTTGTCGGGGTGGACGATTTGGGGATCTGAACCTCGGTGAATGCTTGATGGTGTTTCACATGGTTGCGGTGGGGCGCGTGCGCGATGCCGGCCTCAGCGCCGCATGTGAGGACTACGCTGGACGTATCCGGCGCTACGCCAAGCTCGAGATCCACGAGGTGCCCGACGGCACGCGCCGCTCGAAATCGAGGGAGGTGGTGCTCCGCGAGGAAGCCGAGGCCTTGAGCAAGGCCGTTCCTCGAGCGGCGCGACTCGTCGCCCTCTCACGAGGCGGACGTCAGTTGGACAGTCGCGGGTTTGCCGCCGCGTTGGATCGGTGGCGCCAGGCGGGCCGTGACCTGGCCTTTTTGGTGGGTGGCGCCTACGGGCTGGACGAGGCGCTGCAGCGTCGATGTGAGGAGGTCATTCGCCTGTCCGACATGACGCTGCCGCACGAATTGGCGCGACTCGTGCTCCTCGAGCAGATTTATCGAGGCAACACCATCCTCAAAGGTGAACCATATCACAAAGGTGTTTGAGCCACTTTCCTCCGAGATGCGCAGTCGCCTGCTCGACTTCGCGCGGGATACCTTGCGTGCGGTGGCGGAAGGCCGTGGGGTCGGGGACGCTCCCTGCGGCGGCGTGCTGGACGAGCCCGCGGCGGTGTTCGTGACGCTGCGGTGCGGCGCGGCGCTCCGGGGCTGTCTCGGCCGGACGGTTCCCCACAGTCCGCTGGGCGCGGCGGTGCGCGAGATGACCATGGACGCCGCGACGCAGGATCCACGATTTCCCCCCGTGACGCCGGAGGAGGTACCGGAGATCCACATCGAGATCAGTCGTCTTTCGGCGCCGATCGCGGCCACCCCTGACGACGTGGTGGTCGGGCGTCACGGGGTGGTCATCCGCGGTGGGTCCCGGGTCGGCCTGCTGCTCCCGCAGGTCGCAACGGAGTTCGGATGCAACGCCACGCAGTTCCTCGAGCTCGCGTGTCGCAAGGCGGGACTGCCGGCGTCGGCTTGGCAGGACGAGGGCGTGTCGATCAGCGTGTTCGAGGCCGAGGTGTTCGGCGAGTGACTGAATGGTTCGAGCAGTGGTTCGGTGAGGAGTACCTTCGTCTGTACCCCCATCGGGACGAGCAGGATGCAGAGCGTGCCGTCACCTTAGTGGACCGCGTCGCCAAGTTGGACGGCGCACGGGTGCTCGATCTGGCATGTGGTCCGGGAAGACACGCGGTGCGCATGGGCGAACGGGGTGCACGCGTGCTCGGCATCGATCTGTCGATGCCGCTGCTGCACCGCGCTCGACACGGCAATCCTCCTTTTACCAGTCTGGTCCGCGGAGACATGCGGTATCTGCCGTTCGGTTCCGGCGCATTCGATCTCGTGGTGAACTTGTTCACGAGTTTCGGCTACTTTGCGGAGGACCGACAACACGTGCAGGTCATGCAGGAGGTTGCGGATGCACTGGTTCCGGGAGGCATGCTGTTCATGGATTACCTCAACGCCGTTTCGGTGCGGGCGAATCTCGTGCCTCATGAGGAACGCACGTTTGGCACCCGGCGGGTGGCCATCGAACGCAGATTGAGCGACGACGAGCGATTCGTGATCAAGGAGATGCACTTGATCGATGACGGGCGCAGCTTCGTGGAGCGCGTGCGGCTATTCTCGGCGGACGATCTGGGGGAGATCATGCAGACGGCTGGCCTTCGAGTGGCCCAGCGGTTCGGCAACTACGCGGGCGACGATTTGGGCAGCGATACGCCGAGAGCCATTCTCGTAGCCCGGCGACCATGACCCTCGAGATCCAATCAACCCCCCTCGATGGGAGTGGCGGTCTGGCCATGACCGCAGCGCTGGATCGCGGCGTGGCTCTCAATTCCTCGTTGCGGCCTGCGCTTACCGGACACGATCGAGGTCTGGAGAACCTCGATCTCCTGGTACGCGGGGAGGCGCACTGTGTGACGACGGGCCAGCAACCCGGCTTGTTTACCGGCCCGTTGTATACGCTCTACAAGGCGATTTCGGCCGTCGTCCTGGCCCGGGCATGCTCGGCGTCGTTGGGGCGCCCCGTCGTGCCGGTGTTTTGGGTTGCCGGCGACGATCACGACTTTGCCGAGGCAAATCATTTCACGCTGCTTTCGGCAGCCAACCAACTCGAGACACTGGGTCTCCCACCGAGGGAATCCGGCGCCCCGTCGACACCGCTGTACCGCGACGCCCTCGGCGTGGAGGTAGAGGGGCTCGTCGCCCGGCTGGCCGAGCTGCTCCCCGAGACCGAGTTCCGCGCCGAAGCGCTGGCGTGGCTCAGCCGGCACTACCGAAGTGGAAACGACCTGGCCACAGCGTTCGGCGACGCCCTGGCGGAACTGCTGGGTCCCATGGGGTTGGTGGTGTTCCAGCCAAGCCACGCCGCAGCGAAGGCGGCGGCGGCACCGTGGGTGCTGCAAGCCCTCGAGGGCGCGGCGGAGCTGGACGGCCGCCTCCAGGCGAGGGCTCGGGAGCTGGAAGGGGCGGGGAAGCCCGTTCCCGTCGGGATCCAACCTGGCAACACGCTGGTGATGGTGGATGGCACCCTGGGGCGCGACCGGTTGATGCTGGACGGCGACGGTTTTGTCGCGCGCAGGTCGGGGGAGAAGTGGAGCCTGCCGGCACTCCAGGAGGTGGCGGAAAACGCCCCGGAGCGCCTGTCGGCCAACGTGCTGTTGCGACCAGTAGTCGAAGCCGTGCTCTTCCCCACCTTGGCGTACGTGGCCGGGCCGGGCGAGCTGGCGTACCATCCCCAGACGGAGCCGGTATACGAGACGCTGGGAGTCCTCCCGCAGCCTTACGTTCCGCGCTGGTCCGCCCGCGTGATCGAGGCGCGGGTTCGCAAGACCATGGATCGATACCACCTCACCCCCGAGGACTTCATGACATCCGAGGGACAACTCGAGGCCCGACTGGTGCAGGATGCCATGCCCGTGGCGGCCGGTGACGCACTGGCTCGGTTGCGGGAGACCGTGGACGAGCAATTCGCGGCCTTGGTGCAAGCGGCCGGAACCATCGATCCCACCCTCGAGAAGCCTATCGAGCACACCCGTAACCAGATGACCGGCGGATTGGACCACGTGGAGAAGCGGCTCGTGTCGCGCCTCAAGCAACAAAACGAGGTGTTGGTGCGGCAACTCGCCAATGCGCGGAACGCGGTGTTTCCCAACGGCCGCCCCCAGGAACGCGTGTTCAATGTCCTCCAGTACCTCGTGAAGTACGGACCGGACTTTCTCCATCAGGCCGAGGCATCCTGTGAATCGTGGGCCGCCGCCCTCGGGTCCGACGGATGATGCGTCCTCGGGGGTTGTAGGAGCCGGATGACTCCGCCGTCACGCGATCCGGGGCGTCCCGCTGCCCGCGTTGCGGCCGGGATCCTGGTGACGCGGATCCTCGGTCTCGTCCGAGAGCGCGTCTTCGCACACTATTTCGGGAGTGGACAGGAAGCCGACGCGTTCCGGGCGGCACTCCGGATCCCCAACATCATCAGAAACCTCTTGGGCGAGGGGACCCTGTCGGCCTCGTTCATTCCCGTATACGCGTCCATGCTGCAGCGCAGCGAAGAGGATGCGGCGCGGCAACTGTCCAGTGTGGTGGCGTCGCTGCTGGTGGTCGTGGCCGTCATCGGGTCGGCGGTTGGGGTCGTGCTGGCGCCGCTGGTCACCGATGCGGTTGCCGCAGGGTTCGACGAGGCCACGAGAACTCTGACGATCAGCCTGGTGCGCATCCTGTTCCCCATGGCGGGGGTCATGATCCTCTCTGCGTGGTGTCTGGGAGTGCTCAACACGCATCGCCGCTTCTTCCTGTCATATGCGGCCCCAACGCTCTGGAACATCGCCCAGATCGCGACCCTCGTCGCGTTCGGGAGCTGGGTGACGGGATGGCGGGGTACACAGCTCGTCACGGCGCTGGCTTGGGGGGCGCTGGTGGGGAGCGTGCTGACGGTGCTCGTGCAATTGCCGACGGCGGTGCGCGTGGTCGGGGCGTTGCGATGGACGTTGCAGCTGCAGGTTCGTGGCGCGCAGACGGTGCTGCGCGCGTGGTTTCCCGTGGTGATCGGGGCCGGCGTGTGGCAGATCTCGAGTCTGGTCGACACCCAGCTCGGGTCGTTTACCGGGAGCGGAGGTGTGGCGTTCCTGGGTTACGCTCAGCTGCTGGCCATTCTGCCCGTGTCGCTTTTCGGCGTGAGCGTTGCCGCGGCGGCGCTGCCGGAGTTGAGCCGTGATGCGGCTGCCGCGTCCCCCGAGGCGACGCGCGATCGCCTCGCCGCCGGCGCCCGCCGGGTAGCGTTCTTCGTGATCCCGTCCGCGTTCGTCTTTGCCGCGTTGGGTTCCCACGTGGTGGGGGCGTTGTATCAAACGGGGAGTTTCGGAGTCACGCAGACGGAGGTCGTAACCGGCGTCCTCGCCGCGTACGCCGTCGGCTTACCCGCCCAATCGTCGGTGCGGTTGCTGACGTCGGGCCACTATGCCCTGGGGGATACCCGCACGCCGCTCCTGATTGCCGTGGCGACGGTGGTGCTGGCCGCTGCACTTGCCGTGGCACTCATGCAGCCCCTTGGCGTGGCGGGAATCGCGCTGGGGTCGGCGACGGCGGCATACGTCAACCTCTCCCTCAACTACGCGTTCCTCCAGCGCCGCACCGGCCGGATCATGGGTGTGCTGGAGCGCTCGTCCATCGTCATGACACTCGGTGCATCGCTGGTTGCCACGGGCGCCGCGCTTTTGGTCCAGCGGTTTGTGCCCGTCGATCGTGTGTTGCTGGGTGCCGTGGCCGTCCTCGGTACGTTCGGGTTGGTGTACATGGGGGTCGCGATCTTGATGAAACACCCCGACGCGCGCGTGTTCGCCGCTTCCCGTGACGAGCCCCAGCAGGCCGTTTGAGGGCCACGGAACCCACGGAACGCACGGAAGACTCGGTGTCCCCTTCCGTGGATTCAGTGGGTTCCGTGGCTATCATGATGGAGAGAGGTACGCGCAGTGGCATGGGCCACGTGCTGGATTGCGCCCGACACTATACCAATCCCTGTTGATGTCGGTATGCCGGTAGAACCTCCCGAGAATGTCGCTCGCAAGATCGCTGCACTGCCGGACAGCCCCGGCGTGTACCTCTGGAAGAATGCGGAGGGCAAAGTCATTTACGTGGGCAAGGCCAAACGTCTCCGCTCGCGGGTCCGTGACTATTTCTCCAGCGACCACCGGGACAGTCCGAAGCACCGCCTGCTACTGCGCCAGGTCGCCGACCTGGATACCATCGTCGCGCCCAGCGAACCGCAGGCTCTGCTGCTCGAGAACAATCTCATCAAGGAGTACCGGCCGAAATTCAACATCGCGCTCCGGGACGACAAGAGTTATCCACGAATCGCCGTCACCGTGGGCGAGCCCTTTCCCCGGGTGTTGGTGGTGCGGCGCCTCGATATTCCGGCGGCACGGTTCTTCGGACCTTACACCGATGTCGGGGTGTTGCGCCGGACGTTACGCGTGATTCGGCGGATCTTCACCGTGCGATCGTGTCACTACGATCTTCCGGGCGATCGTCCCGAACGCCCCTGTCTCGACTATCACATCAATCGGTGCCACGCCCCGTGTGTAGGCTGGCAGTCCGGCTCCGACTACGGCGCGATGATCGCCGACGTGATCGCGTTCTTGGAAGGGAAGACGGTCGAGGTGCGAACACGGTTGCGCGAGCGGATGGAAGAAGCGGCCCGGCGGTTGGAATATGAGCGCGCCGCGGAGCTTCGCAACTCGATTCGTTGGCTGGAGCAGGTGGAGAGGCCGCAGACGATGGAGGTCGTCGGCGCCGGCGAGGCGGACGCGATCGGGTATGCCCGCGACGGAGACGACGCGGTGGGGGCGATCCTCCGAGTCCGTCACGGGAAGGTCGTTGCGGTCGAGCATCGTTTCCTGACGAACCTCGCCGAGGAGCCCGACAGTTCCGTGTTGAGTGCGTTCCTGGTTCGCTATTACGTCCCGGTCGGTGGAAAGGGACGGCGTGCCGTGTTGCCGTTTGCTCCGAGCGAATTGGACGAGATCCACGCGCTCTTGCCCGACACCAAGTGGCTCACACCGCATCGCGGAGTGAACCACCGGCTCGTGGAACTGGCCGACCAAAATGCACGTCACTTGCTGGAGAGCCTGAGAATCGAGTCCCTCGAGACCGACGAGCGAGTGGAGGACCCCGTGTATGCACTGGGGCGGGACTTGGGGATGACCAGCGTGCCCAGAGACCTCGTCTGCATCGATATCTCCACGAACCAGGGGAAGGATACGGTGGGGTCGCTTGTGTGGTTCGAGGGCGGCCGACCCAAGAAGGCCGAGTACCGCCGGTTCAAGATCAAAGGTGATGAGGCCCAACAGGACGACTTCGCGGCGGTGCGCGAGGTGGTGTCCCGCTTCGTGGCTCGGCGGATATCCGAGGAGAAGAAACTCCCCGATCTCATGATCATCGACGGAGGGAAGGGGCAGCTCCATGCCGCTCAGGAGGCCCTCAGCAAGCATGGCCTCGGCGATATGCCGCTGGGAAGCCTTGCGAAGAAGGAGGAAGAGATCTTTCTTCCGGGCCGTAAGGAGAGCATCCGCCTGGCCCGCAGCGCGCCTTCGCTCAAGCTCCTGCAACGCGCCCGCGATGAAGCCCACCGCTTTGCCGTGACCTACAATCGAAAGCGGCGGACGGCACGCACCATCACTTCGGAGTTGCTGAACATACCTGGTGTGGGGTCTTCCCGGAGACGAGTACTGTTGGAGCGGTTCGGCAGCCTGGCGGGTGTCCGGCTTGCGACGGCCGAGGAGATCGCGGCGCTGCCGGGGTTCTCCACACGTTTAGCTGAACGAATCCTTAACCATCTGAAACCATGACATTTCAATGGTCGTTGGCCTGCTCGGCCTCCGATGAGACACGCGATGCGTCGGGTCTTCCCACCGTCTCGAGCCTCGGAGAGCCGTGGCTGGTCACATATGACACCATGCCGGACCCGAAGGTCAAAGAACTGCTGGTGAGCCGGCCCTGGGACATGTGGCGATATCGGGAGTGGATGCCGCTATTACCGGATGAGGACCCCGTCACGTTGGGCGAGGGATGCACGCCCATGCTCAGGGCGCCGAGCCTGGAAGGCGCGTTGGGAGTCGACACCGTGTGGATCAAGGACGAGGGACAAAATCCCTGCGGCTCGTTCAAGGCCCGGGGGATGTCGGCGGCGGTCACGAGGGCGACGGGTGCGGGTGCCACGATGTACGTCACCCCCACGGCGGGAAACGCCGGAGTGGCCTTGGCCGCGTACGGCGAGCGGGCCGGAGCCGAGGTCCGGGTCTATGCACCGCGCACGACTCCCCCGCGGATTCTGGAACAGATCCGTCTGTTCGGAGCCGACCTCCACTTGTTGGACGGTCACATCGGAGACTGTGGGAAGGAAGCCCGTGCCTTCGCGTCGGAAACCGGGGCCTTCGACGTGTCCACGCTTCGGGAACCGTACCGGATCGAGGGCAAGAAGACCATGGGGATCGAACTGGCCGAGCAGCTGGGGTGGTCCTTGCCCGACTGCATCATCTATCCCACCGGCGGCGGGACGGGCCTCATCGGGATGTGGAAGGCCTTTCAGGAGTTGAGGGAGGCCGGGTGGATTGACGGGAAGCTCCCCCGCCTCTTCAGCGTCCAGTCCAGCGGGTGTGCTCCGGTGGTGAAGGCCTTCGAGGAGGGGGCATCGGCCACCGAAGTCTGGGCCGACCCGCAAACGATTGCCTACGGTCTGAGGGTACCCGGTCCGTTGGGGGGCAAGATCATGCTCCGGGTTCTGGCCGAGTGTGGCGGGAAGGCCCTGGCGGTTTCGGACGAGGAGCTGGAGAAGGCGGCGGACAGGATCGGAGCCCAGGAGGGGATCGACATGTGTCCCGAGGGTGGGGCGGCGGCGGTGGCCCTGGAGAAACTGGTGGCCGACGGGACCATCCGCCCCTCTGATTCGGTGGTGGTCTACAATACGGGTGCCGGTTGGCTTTATCGCTGAGACCGGCAATATTTACAGGTTATGCCGGGTGCCTTCCGGCACAGCACCATTTGGCGCCTCACGGGTATTACCGAGAGGTGGAGGCGACGCCCCTCGAGTTGCGCGCGTCGTCTAGGCCCAAGCGTGGTATGCTGTGGTTGCGGCCGCGCAAAGAGAACGAGAGAAAGGATTGTAGCCGAATGAAGCAGGTCGTGATTACAGGGCTGGTGACTGCAGCCCTTCTGGGACCGGTGGAGCCCGCGGCGGCGCAGGATTTCATCATTTACATGCCGCCCAACTGCGAGCTCGACACGCAGCATTTCCTCGTGCGGAATGCGGAGCTGTACGTGAAGGCCGCGACGGAGGCCCGCTCGGAAGATCAAAAAGCCCGTTCCATCGCCGACGCCAAGCGTGTGCTCATGGATGCGCTGGAAGGCGGCGAAGACTCCAATGCGGCCGTGTGGTATTTCTTGGGCCGCACATATGCCCTCGAGTCGGACTTTCCCGGTGTCGACTCGGCATTCACCCGGGCGGAGGCGCTGTACCCGGACTGCACGGAAGACATAGACAACCAACGGCGTTTCATCTGGGTCCCGTTCTACAACGACGGCGCCAACGCCCTCCAGGTAGGAGATATGGCAACGGCCCGTGAGGCGCTCGCCCAGGCAAACCAAGTCTCCAACAAAGAGCCGCTTGTCCCGTTCTACCTGGCGAGTGTGTTGATCCAGCAAGGCGACGTGGCGGGAGCCATTCCGCTGTTCAAGAAGACCATTGCGATGGGTCAGATGGAGGGGGATTACGAGGAGAGCTACATGACGTCGCTCTTCAATGCGGGACGGCTGCACCACATGCTGCGGCAATGGGACTCAGCGGCGGTGTGGTACGGGGAGTATCGCAAGGTAGTTCCCGAAGACCCTGAGGCAATCACGGGATTGCTGCAGGTGCTCGAAGCCGCCGGGCACGAGGAGGAGGCGTTGGCCTTCACCGACACGATTCTGGCTCACGCCGGGGTTTTGTCCGACGTCGACCTGTTCTCCGCCGGCGTGTCGCTCTTCCAGGCCGATCAGTTCGAACGAGCGATCGATGCGTTCTTGGCCGGGCTGGAGAA
>JBDHHA010000046.1:0-44418 GCA_039589615.1 Gemmatimonadota bacterium | reverse complement strand
CACCGGCGTGCCTTCGGTGATCGTCCCGGTCTTCCCGAAGATCACCGTGTCCACCCGTCGCATGGTGTCGATGACGTCGCCACCCCGAATGATGGCCCCCAATCCGGCGGCGTTACCGATGGCGACCTTGAGGGCGGCCGGGGCGGCGAAGCTCACTGCCGCGGGAGCCGCGATGGCGGCGATGGTGACGAGGGCCAGCATCGCCGGCACCGCGGGTGCGGGGTCGAGCAACACCCACGCGACCACCGCCGCAAGACCGATGGCGATGATCAGGGGCGCCAGCCTGGCCACGAGACGATCCACCCGCTGTTGCTCCCTCCCCTTCTTGAACTGGGCCGCTTCGGCGATGCGTACGGTCTGTGCCAGGGCGGTCTTGTTGCTGGTCGTCCGTGCCTCGACCTCCAGCGGGGCTATCTGGTTGACGGCGCCGGCCGGCGCCATGGCACCCGGCCGAACGGCCAGGGACGCCGCGCCATCGACGAACATGGACATGTCGAGGGCCGACTCCCCGTCGACCACGATGCCGTCCACCGCCACCGTCTCTCCCGGCGAAACCACGACGTGATCGCCGACCCGCACTTGATGGGCCGGGACCTCCTCGGGCTGGCCGCCGCGGCGGACGGTGGCCACCCGGGGCTGCAGCGCTACGAGATCGTGCACCGGGTCCGCGGTTTTCGCATGGGCCTTCGCCTCGATGAGGCGCCCGAGCAGCACGAACGCGAGGATGCCGGTGACCGATTCGAAGTACACGTCCGGGGGGAATCCGGCCGCAGGCCAGAGGCTCGGCATCGCCACCGCCACGACGGAGTACAGGAACGCGACCCCCGTCGCCACCGCCACCAACGTGTTTGCATCGGCGGAACGATGGCGAAAGCTGGTCCAGGCGGCCACAAAAAACTGCCTGCCCGTTTGGTGCATGACGATGAGCGTGGCCACCGCCAGACCCAGCTTGATCCACAGTGGATTGAGGTCGTACAACTGTGGCAGCACGCCACGGAGCCACCCGTCGAGGGGATTCAGGAGACGGACCAGGAGGTCACCCCTTTTCACCGTAGACTCGGCCATCAGCGGCATCGACGCCACGATCGCCAACAGCGTCACGATGAGCGCCACCGCGAACTTCCACGCCAACCCGCGCGTCGCCCTGGCGGTGTGCAGCCAGGCCCGGTCGATGGGGTCGGCTTCCTCGATGGGGGCCGCGAGGGACAGTCCGGCACTCTGGATATGCTGCTCCAGGTCCCGGGCGGTTGTGAGCCCCGGAACGTACGTGACGCCAACCGACTCCGTGGTCTGGTTGGCCGACGCGCTCAGCACACCCGGGACGTGCTCCAGAACGCGCTCGAGGTGACTGATGGATGCGGCGTAGCGGAGGTCGGAGACCGCGATGGTGACGTGGGCGCCGGCGCAATCGTAGCCGGCCTCGCGCACGGCCCTCACGAGATCGGCGGCCTGGGGACCTCCCTCCGCGACCAGGGCGGTGGCCTCGGTCGTGGTGAAGTTGACGTGGGCATCGCGTACGCCCTCGATCTGGCTGATGCGCCGCTGAATCACGGACGCACAGGTGCCGCATTCCATCCCCCGAATCGGCAGGACGATGCGGCGGTCAGCCATGCTTCAGATGTCCTCGGCCGAGATTCGCGCGGGCCGGATCGCCGCCCACCTGGGCGACGACGTAGCCATCGCAGGTGCCGGCGGAGAAGCGGTAGTCGCCGGGTTCCCCGGGGATGAACTCCACCGGGGCGCGCGTAAACTCTATGAGCGTCTTGGAGACCTTGAGGGTGTCGAAGGCGAGACGCTCCGACTGCGTATCCACCTCGCCCCGGAACACCTCCATGCGGACCTGCCGGCCGGCTTCGACAATCACCAGATCCGGATCGAACCCGTCTTGGAGCGCAATGCGGACTTCCTGCGTGCCGGACTTGCCCTGTTCTTCGACCGCCGGCAACGGCCGGCGGCGCAGGAAGTACCAGAGTTCCCACGCGATGATCGCGAGGGCAACGCCGATGATTACCGCATCAGCGGTAGTCACGTCCGCTCGTACTGGTAGTACTCCACGCCGAGGTGTGTAATCTGCTCTTCCCCCATGAGCCAGCGCAGTGTGTTCTTGAGTTTGGCGTGCTGGATGAACAGATCGTGTTCGGGGTTCAACTCCGGCGCCGCCATCGGGCTCTTGAAGTAGAACGACAACCACTCCTGAATGCCCGACATCCCCGCTCGCTGCGCAAGGTCGAAGAACAACGCCAGATCGTGTACGATGGGTGCCGCGAGAATCGAGTCACGGCAGAGGAAGTCCACCTTGATCTGCATCGGGTACCCCAACCACCCGAAGATGTCGATGTTGTCCCACCCCTCTTTGTTGTCCCCCCGCGGCGGATAGTAGTTGATCCGCACCTTGTGATAGGCCTCGCCGTAGAGATCCGGGTACACCGACGGTTGAAGGATGTGCTCGAGCACGCTGAGCTTCGACTCCTCCTTCGTCTTGAACGACTCCGGATCGTCCAGGACCTCGCCGTCGCGGTTCCCGAGAATGTTCGTGGAGAACCAACCGTTCAATCCCAGCATCCGCGCCTTCAGCATCGGTGAGATCACCGTCTTCATCAGCGTTTGCCCGGTCTTGAAGTCCTTTCCGCCGATGGCGACGCCACGGTCCTGCGCCAGCTGCACCAACGCGGGCGCGTCGACGCTGAGGTTCGGCGCACCGTTGGCAAAGGGAACGTTCTCCATCAGACTCGCCCAGGCATACAGCATCGAGGGTGCAATGGCCGGATCGTTCTCCTCCATCGCCTTCTCGAACGCTTCGACGGTGGCGTGGGCAGGCCCCGGCCTGATGAACACCTCGGTGGAGGCGCACCACACCATCACCAGCCGGGCGCAACCGTTCTTCTCCTTGAAGTTCCGAATGTCTTCCCGCAGCGCCTCCGCCAGTTCCCGCTTCGTCTTTCCAGTCTTGACGTTCGTGCCCTCCAACCGCTTCACGTACTGCTGGTCGAACACGGCGGGCATTGGCTCGATGGTCTTGAGAAAATCTGCGATTGGTTCCACATGCGTGTGATTCAGCACGCCGGCAACCTTGCAGGAGTCGTACGCGTCGTCGGGAATGGGATCCCACGCGCCGAACACCAGGTCGTCGAGCTCGGTCAACGGGACAAACTCCCGAATCTTCGGGCTCCGCTGCTCGGTACGCTTGCCGAGTCGAATCGCGCTCAACTCGGCCAGGGAGCCCACAGGCTTGGCTGCCCCCCGCCGCACGTTTTCGACACCGGCGACATAGGTAGTGGCGACCGCGCCGAGGCCGACCAGGAGTACTCCCAGTTTGCCTTCGGCCGGCTCCACGCCTCGTCTCTCTATCTCACTCACTCTCCGGTCCTTTCTTCAACGAATCAGCCAGGGCCGGTATCGTCTCGGACGCCTTATCGGCGGAGCCAACCCTGGTCTGCTTGTATACATGGTAAATCCGCTGCACCACCGTGATCAGCGACAATAGTGCGAGCACGATGACAATCCCCAGTAGCAACATCCCGCTCTGGCCGGCGCCGAAAAACAACACCGGGACCCCCAACGCGATGACGCGCTCGGCGCGCTGGGCCACCCCCACCTTGCACTCCAGATCCAGACCCTCGGCTCTGGCCCGCGTGTAAGACACCACGATCCCCGTGGACATGGCGATCATGCTCGCCAGCACGGCGTACACCCGCCAGCTGTCGGGCACACCGCCGTTCATGAAGAACACCGTGATGCCGATCATCAGCGCGGCCTCGCCCAGGCGGTCGACCGTGGAGTCGTAGAATGCGCCAAACTTCGACATCATCCCCCCACCCCGGGCCACCCGCCCGTCGAGCATGTCGAGCACGCCGCTCAACAGCAGCAAGAACGCACCGAGGCGGACTCGCGCGAAGCCAAAAGCGACACCGGATGCGACGAGCGCCAGGAATCCGAAAGTAGTAAGGGTGTTCGGGTGGACCCGGGCGACGATCAGGCCGTCTGCAATCGGCGCAAGACCTTTTTCGAGGGGCTCCCGAAGCCACGCGGGGATGAGTTTCATGGGCTTCTGTTGATTAAGCGGCTAACAATAACGGACTCATGGGCTTCGGGCCAGGGCCGGAGGGCGTGGCGTCATTCATCGGTACAACAGGAAACGCGCCCCCCGCTCCCTGAAGTCCACCCCTTGCTGCCGCCACTGACGCCACAGTTCCTCCAGCCCACCATCTCCGGTGACGCTGCGGCGCACGGCGTCCGTCCCCGCCAACCGATCGAGGCGGTTTTCCCGGATCTCGAGCTCGTCCTCCTGTACCGCGTAAATGGTCGCCAATATTTCAGTTGCGGCCTCGACGGGATCGTAGAGCGCCCGGTCCCTCACGCGCAGTCGAATGGCCCGAATGGGCACCCCTCCATACTTGCCGTCGGTGGGCTGCTCCGGCGTCACCGAAGTGTCGGCGAGGGAGACCCCCGGCAGCTCCCCCAACCGGTCCAGGACCGATGGCACATCGAGCCACGGAGCCCCGATCACTTGGAAAGCGATGGGCGTACCGCGCCCCACGGAAAGATTGGTGGCCTCGAACAAGACGGTGCCCGGATAGTGGGTCGCGCTCTCGAGGCTCGGCATGTTGGGGGACGGCCGTACCCACGGCAGGCCCACCTGGTCGAACCACTGGTCCCGCCGCCAACCATCCGTGGGGACCACCACCAGGTCGGCGCCGATTCCCAGCTCCCAGTTCCCATAGCGCGCCAGCTCGCCGAAGGTCATCCCGTGCCGTAGCGGGACCCGGAGCATCCCCACGTTGGACGTATCCGCGGCAGACATGACCGGGCCCTGGACCAGCCGGCCACCGATGGGATTGGGACGGTCGAGGACGACGACGCGCACGCTTGCATCGCGCGCCGCCCGCATGGCCAAGAGCGCCGTGGAGATGTATGTATAGGTGCGGGCGCCAATATCCTGCAGATCGATCAGCAACACGTCGATGCGTTGGAGCATGTCGGCCGTGGGCGCTCTGGTGTCACCGTACAGGCTGTAGATCGGGAGTCCCGTGGCGGAATCCACGCCGTGTCCGATTGTTTCCTGATCCAACACACCGCGAAATCCGTGTTCCGGGCTGAACAGCGTGGTGAGTTGGACACCGGCACCCAAGAGTAGCTCAACGTCGCTGGACCCGTCGGCGCCGACGCCGGTCTGATTCGTCAACAATCCCACGCGGTCGCCGTTCACAAGGTGGAGCGAGTCGGAGATGATCACATCGATTCCCGGTCGAACGTCGTCGTCCTGCGGACCGGGAGCCGCGCAGGATGCGGCCACCCACAACCCCAACCACTGCCGGCGCATTCGGTGAGACACATTTCCTCCGCGTTTGCCCTATTCCTCGCCTGCGCCTGCGCGCAGACCAGCCCCGCCACCGAGATTCAGGCGGCTCCGCCACCCGAGCCAACCGACGGCTACCCTCCCAAGGTAACGGTGGACTCGATTCTGGAAACGCTGAGCGTGCGGGACAAGGTGGGGCAGCTCATCATGCCCTGGTTACTGGGCAATTACGTCTCCACCGAGGGCGACGCGTTCGAGGCCGCCGCGAGGTGGGTGGACGAATACGGTATCGGCGGCATCACGATCTCGATCGGATCCCCCCTGGATGCGGCGGCGAAGCTGAATGCGCTGCAGCGGCGATCCGACCTGCCGCTCCTCGTGGCGGCCGATTTGGAGTACGGTGCCGCCATGCGAATGGTGGGGGCCACGGGTTTCCCCATGCCCATGGCACTGGGCGCCACGGGTCGGGAGCTCGACGCGTACCAACTCGGCCGCATCACCGCACTCGAGGCCCGGGCCGTGGGCATCCACTGGACGTTTTCCCCGGTGGCCGACGTCAACAACAATCCCGACAACCCCATCATCAACACCCGATCCTTCGGCGAGTCTCCAGACGCCGTGGCGAGGTTCGTCACGGCGTACATCCGCGGCGCGTCGGACCACGGCCTGCTGACGACGGCAAAGCACTTTCCGGGGCACGGCGACACCGGTACCGACTCTCACCTCGCCGTGCCGGTGTTGGACGCCTGCTGGGAGAGGCTCGACACGCTGGAGCTGGCACCGTTTCGAGCCGCCATCGAGGCAGGCGTCACGAGCGTCATGACCGCCCACATCGCCCTCCCCTGTTTCGACTCACGGACCAACCCTCGGCCCGCCACCTTCCTTCCGGGCATCATGACCGGCGTGCTCCGGGATTCGTTGGGGTTCCACGGCCTGGCCGTCACCGACGCCCTCACGATGGGTGCCATCGTCAACGAGTACGGCGCGGGAGAGTCGGCCGTGTTGGCCTTTCTCGCGGGCAGCGACCTCCTCCTGATTCCCGACGACATCGGCCAGGCGATGGAGGCGATGGTGGCGGCGGTCGAGTCGGGGCGCATCGCCGTCGATCGTCTCGACCGCTCCGTGCGGAGGATCCTCGACCTCAAGAACGGGGCCGGTCTCCTCGCCCATCGCACCGTCGCCCTCGACAGCATTCCGGTGACGGTGGGGCGTCGCGAGCATCAACTCGTGGCGGACGACATGGCGCGCCGGGCGCTGACGCTCATCCAAGAGGGCCCCATCGAGACCTTTCGCGATTCCCGCGATCGCGTGGCGTTGATCACGTACGCGGAAGAGACGAACCACTCCATCGGCAACGTGGTGATCCGCGAGCTGCGGGCGTTGGGGGATGCGGTGACGCCGTTCAGACTGTTCCCCGCATCGGGGGCGATGTCCTACGACTCGGCTCGCGCCGTCATTGCCGCCCACCCCCGGGCGATCTTCGCGACGAGCGTCCGCCCCATCGCCGGGAGGGGACACGTCGATCTGCCCGAGAACCTCGCCGCGTTGATCCAGGAGACCGGAGGCGACAGACCGACGGTCCTCGTGTCCTTCGGAAGTCCGTACCTGTTGAACCAACTCCCCGCGTTCGCCGGCGCCTATCTACTGGCGTGGAACGCCGTGGCGGCCAACGAGCGGGCTGTTGCCCGGGCGCTGGCCGGCGGCGCCGCCATCGGCGGCGCGTCTCCCATCACCCTGTCCGACCGGTTCCCGAACGGATTCGGCATCACCCTTCCCAGACGATGAGGCGGGCGGTTCTCGCCGCTCTGGTTCTGGCGGCCTGTGCACCAACCGAGCGTCCGCCCCCGGAGCTGTCGCGGGTCGATCCGGAAGACGTCGGACTCTCCACGCCGGCCCTGGACAGCGTCGCAGATTTTCTCGTGGCAAGAGTGGAGGAGGACGCGTTCCCCGGCGGCGTGCTGGTAATCGGACGACGCGGTGCTGTGGCGTACACCGCCGCCGTCGGGCACTACGGTGATGACGATCCGCGACCTGTCGATGAAAGCACGGTGTACGACCTGGCGAGCCTCACCAAGGTCGTCGGACTCACGACGGCGGTCATGCTCCTCGTGGCCGACGGCGCGTTGGATCTCGACCGACCCGTCGTGGAGTACGTGCCCGAATTCGCCGGCGGCGCGCGGAACGACGTGCTGGTACGGCATATCCTGACGCACACATCGGGGGCCCCCGCGCGGATTCTCCTGTTCGAGGAGACGGCCGACGCGGAGGAGGCCATGAGCCGCGTGCACGGCATGGAGTTGGAAAATCCGCCCGGCGAGCACTACACCTACTCGGACATGGGTCCGATCCTGCTGGCACAGATCGTGGAGCGAGTGGCCGGCACCCCGTTCGACGCCTTCTTAGAGGAAAGGGTGTTCGGACCCCTGGGCATGTCCGACACCCGGTTTCGCCCGCCGGCGGAGTGGCGGGAGCGGATCGCCCCCACCGAGGACGACCCGTGGCGCGGCCGGCTCCTCCGGGGCGAAGTGCACGATGAGAACGCCTTCCACCTGGGAGGGGTGGCGGGCCACGCCGGCCTCTTCTCCACCGGACCGGATCTCGCCCGCTTCGCCGTCTGGCTCCTCGACGGGTACCACGGCCGCCTCCGGGCCGACTCCCGGCCGCCTCTTCCCGCACCCCTCATTCGTCGGTTCACCACACGCCAGCCCGGTCCCGAGGGATCCACGCGGGCCCTGGGGTGGGACACCCCGACGCCGGGTGGAGGTGTGAGTTCCGGCCACCTGCTTCGTCCGTCCAGCTTCGGACACACCGGCTTCACCGGCACGTCCATCTGGATCGATCCCGAGCGGGATTTGTTCATCATCTTGCTCACCAATCGGGTCCACCCCACTCGGGAGAACCGGGCCCTGCTACCGCTCCGAGGCATCGTCGCGGACATGGTGGTGGGAGCGATCTTCGACGAGGGAGTCGAGGGGTTATAGCCACGGAATCCACGGAACGCACGGAACCCCACCCTATCCCCCAAACTGTGTTTTCCCAACCCACCTCCACCACAGCGGCTGCGGGGCCGGGGGGGGAGCCACCAGTCCTGGGGGTGGTGCGGGGGTCCGTGCGTTCCGTGGGTTCCGTGGCCATCTCCTTCACCCGGCCCGAGTCGATGCATTACATAGGCCTCCTGATGCCCCGCTGGAGGTAAGGACCCGTAATTCATTGCACGACAATGACTTCCGGTGCCATCTCGTTGACACCACCCCAGGGCCCTTCTAAGTTTCGTTCTCACGCCACGAAGGATTACGAGGGATGACCACAGCGCAGCGACCCGAGATGACGGTCGACATCACACTCACCGATGAGGCCGTCGACAAGGTGAAGGATTTCATGAGTGTAGAGGACGTTCCGGAGGAAACCGCCGGACTCCGGGTGTCGGTGATGCCGGGTGGATGCGCCGGGTTCAAGTACGGTTTGAACATCGAGGAACATCCCCTCGACGACGACATCATCGTCGACTACAGCGGCCTCAAGCTGTTTGTCGACGCGTTCAGCGCTCAGTACCTCCAGGGCATAACCATCGATTTCGTGTCCAACATGAACGGCAGCGGCTTTACCTTCAACAACCCCAGCGCGTCCGGTGGCTGCGGGTGCGGTAGCTCCTTTAGCGCCTGAGCCGCTTGACACCTCGTTCTGAATTCGCAACGGTCTGCGCCATGCGCAGGCCGTTTCTTGTTGAGGTTCGATCGTGACGGGCCCCGATCTCGTCGTCATGGCGGCGTACTTCGCCGTCGTGTTGGGGATCGGCGCCTATTTCGCCCGGCAATCCGGCGACGCCGGCGACTACTTCCTGGGTCGCCACCACATGCCCTGGGTCGCGGTGATGCTGTCCATCGTCGCCACGGAGACCTCGGCCCTCACCGTCATCTCGATTCCCGGCATCGGTGCACGCAGCAACCTCACGTTTCTCCAGATCGCCTTCGGCTACCTGGTGGGGCGGATCGGCGTGTCCGCCTGGCTGCTGCCGGGGTACTTCCGCGGCGAGCAGCAGACGGCGTACGAGCGCTTGGAACGGCGCTTTGGACCCCACACCAGACGACTGGCCTCGGCCGTCTTCATGACGGTGCGGGCATTGGGAGACAGCGTCCGCGTGTTCGCCACGGCCATTCCATTGGCCATCGTCACCAATTGGTCCATTCCCACCAGCGTCGCCGTCGTCGGGTTGGTGACCGTGGCGTACACGTGGGCGGGTGGCATCCGGGCGGTGGTGTGGGTGGATGTGATGCAGCTCGTGCTCTACACGGTGGGGGGCGTGGTGGCGATTGCGGTCGCGGTGGGATTGGCCGGCGGCTTCGGGGTGGCCCTCGACACGGCCCGAGAAGCAGGACGGCTCCAGACCTTCGACTGGAATCTGTCCCTCAGTGCGCCGTATACCTTCGTCGGCGGTCTCGTGGGTGGGGCGCTGCTCTCCGCGGCATCCCATGGCACGGACCACCTCATCGTGCAGCGCATCCTCACCGTGGGAAACCTGTCCAGCGCCCGGAAGGCCCTGGTGGGATCCGGCGTGTTGGTGATCGCCCAGTTCGCCCTGTTCCTGCTCGTGGGCGCCCTCATCTGGGCCGCCGGGGCCGACGACGGCACCCTGGCCAGCGATCACATCTTCCCCCGGTTCATCGTCGACCACCTGCCGGTGGGTCTGGCCGGTCTCGTCATCGCGGGTGTGTTGGCCGCGGCCATGAGCACCGTGAGCTCGTCACTCAATTCCCTGGCATCGGCGACCACGCACGATTTCTACGCTGCCATCACCGGGAGAACTGATCCGCAGCATCTCCTAAAGGTCGGCCGCTGGGCGACGCTGGCCTGGGCGGTGGTCTTGATGGGCGGCGCCCTGGCGTTCCGCTCGGAGACGCCCGTCGTGGAGCTCGCCCTGTCCATCGCGTCCATTACCTACGGCGGCCTGCTGGGGACCTTCATCATGGCCGGAACCATGCAGCGGGCCCGGGGCCGTGACGCCATGACGGCCATCGTGGTGGCGACGGCCGTCATGCTTGTGGTCGTGTTGGTCAAACCCCCACCTTTTGCGAACCTGGCCTGGCCCTGGTACGTGCCATTGGGAACCACCGTGACACTCATCGCTGGATACCTGTCCTCCCTGTTGCCCGGCAGAGCCACTCCATGACGATCCTGGCTGGCGTGGACGCCGGCGCGTCGCACACCGAGGCGGTGCTGGGCACCGCATCCATGGGCGAGCTGGCCCGGGCACGTGGTGCGCCGGGCAACCTGGGAGCGGTGGCAGCCGCCGCCGACGCCATTGTCGCCACGCTGGGCGACGCCATGAAAGCCGCGGGAACCCAAACCGTCGGCGTGCTGGTCGTGGGCGCCGCGGGAACCCGCCTCGAGGAGGACCGGGACGCCCTCAGGTCGGCCCTGGTGGGGTCGTCCGGGGTGGGAGAGATCATCGTCACCTCGGATGCGTCGATTGCCCTGGAGAGCGTCTTCCCCGGTTCCCCCGGCGTGCTGCTCATTGCCGGGACCGGATCCATCGCCCACGCCAGGGACGCAGGCGGCACGCTGCGGCGGGTCGGTGGTTGGGGGTGGCGCTTCGGCGATGAGGGCAGCGGCTATGCCCTGGGACGATCAGGTCTCTCGGCGGCTGTCGCTGCACAGGAAGGGAGAAGCCCTCCGACCGCACTCACCGACGCCGTGTGGCAAGCCACCACTGCCCGATCTCCGGATCAGCTCTCCGCCTGGACGCGGGATGCGGGCGTACCACAGGTGGCCCGCCTGGCGGAGGTCGTGTGTGACGTCGCGGATACCGGGGACGGCGTGGCGGTGTCCCTGGTCGAGAGTGCCGGAACGGCGCTCGCCGACCACGTGGTGGCGCTCTTGGGACATTTCGTGGAGGGCGAAGAGGTGCCGCTTGCCCTGGGCGGAGGACTTCTCCTCGCCGACACGCCGGTGCGGCAGCGGTTGCTCGCGGAGTTGGCCACGCGAGCGCCCCGGGTACGGCTCGCGGATGTCGTGGTCGATCCCCCCATGGGAGCACTCCGCCTCGCCGCCAAGAGAATGGCCGGGCTTTAGACAGCCTTTGTAGATGGCCACGGAACCCACGGAACGCACGGAAGCCCACCCCTCCCCGGACTGTGTGTTTCCCAACCCACTTCCGCCACATCGACGTTGGTCCCGCCGGCCAAGTGGGTCGGGCGGGGGGGGACACAACAAGAACGGGGTGGTGCGGGGGTCCGTGCGTTCCGCGGGTTCCGTGGCTAAGTCCCCACTCCGCGGTCAATCCGCCAGCCGCTCCGCCTCGTCCGTTGGAGATCCGTAAAACCGGAACATCGCCCACACCACCGCAGCCCCCAGGATCAAACAGAGCCACGCCGGCACGCCGAACGCCGATGGGATGCTCCCGAGGAGGATGGCCACGACACCCACCAATACCGCGTACGGAAGCTGGGTGCGTACGTGGTCCACGTGATCACAGCTCGACGCCGTGGAGCTCAACACCGTGGTGTCGGAAATCGGCGAGCAGTGATCGCCCCAGATCGCTCCCGCCAGCACCGACCCGATGGATCCCACCAACACCGCGTGGCTCGCCCCATCCGTCACGGAGATGCCGCCGGCGAGGGCCACGGCTAGCGGCACGACCAACGGCAGCATGATGGCCATGGTCGCCCAAGACGTGCCGGTGGCAAAGGCCATGATGGCCGCCAACACGAAGGTCATTACGGGAAGGAGCGACGCGGCCAGATTGCCGGAGAGCATTTCCGCCAGGTAGCCCGCAGTGCCCAGCGAACCGGTGACGGCGCCGAGGGACCACGCGGAAATGAGAATCACGATGGCGAGGAGCATGGCCCGCAGCCCGCTCACCCATGCGTCCATAGCCTGGCGCACCGTGAGGATCTTCTGCACCACCGCCATGGTGATGCCAACGATGCAGGCGAGTAAGGCGCCCCACATCAGCGGACTGAAGGGGTCGGAGTTCCCGAAGATGTTCCTGAGCGTTCGTTCCTCGCCCGGCCCCAGGGCGTCGATACCGGTGGTCACGAGGCCGCCGAGGACGGTTGCCACCAAGACGATCACCGGGATTGCCCCGTTCCACCAGCGCCCCGGTGGCACCCGTTCGGCCTCCCGCAACTCCGTGTCCATGTCGGCTGCGAGCTGAGCTCCGGGTCGTGTCAGCCCACCACCGGTTGCTGCGCGGCGTTCAGCCTTCAACATCGGGCCGAAGTCGCGTCCCGTAGCCGCCACCACGAACACGGCGAAGAGGGCGAGGATCGGGTAGAACAGATACGGGATCGTCTGGATAAAGACGCCGAAGGGCGACGCCGACACCAACTCCGCCGCGAGGGCGGAGTTGGCGGCATTCTGCGCCGCCGCCAATTCGAGCCCGTCGCCGATCAAACTCACCTCGTACCCGATCCACGTCGACACGAAGAAGATGGCCGCCACCGGGGCCGCCGTGGAGTCGACGATGTAGGCCAACTTTTCCCGGGAGATCTTCAACTTGTCGGTGAGGGGACGCAACGTGTTGCCCACGATGAGGGAGTTGGAGTAGTCGTCGAAGAAGACGCCCAATCCCGCCATCCACGTGGCCAATTGCCCCCGCCTGCGGCTCGTCGCCAGCGGCGCCACCGCTTCCACGATGGCGCGGGTCCCGCCCATGCGCGTGATCACCCCCACCATGCCGCCGAGGAGGAGGGAGAAGAGGATGATCGCAGCGTTATCGGGGTCCGACAGCTCCCCTCGGGCAAACCGGTTGCCCACCATGAAGATCGCCGCGAGCGGATTGTATCCCGCCAAGAACAGACACCCGAGCCAAATGCCGGCGAACAGACTCGTCACCACCTCCCGGAATACGAGGGCCAAGGCGATGGCCACGAGAGGCGGCAGGATACTGACCCACCCGGAAAACACCCGCCGTTCGAGGGTGACCACCTCGCCGCCGGCCTCCGCCTGCAGGGGGGCCTGGCTCGCGTCCTCCACCACGATTCCTCCCAGAGTCAGCGGCTCCAGCGGCATGATCGTCGTGTCCGCCACCACCGTGCCGTCCCCCAGGCGCAGCACCACCGGCAGCGGCTCCAATGCGGAGGGCGCGGAGACCGTGACGGAAAACCGCACGCCCTTGAGAAAGACGTCGGGGCCGTCGAGTTCTATCTGTTGCGCGTGTGATGCAGGGGCGAGACCGAGAGACGCAAGAAGGACTACCGTCAGCGCGATTGTCCACCGCATGCTGAAGCCTCCGCAGAGGTGAGAGGGCAGTTGTCGTGGTTTTACAGCGTGAAGCTCAGGACCGTCCCACCCGCCACGTTCGTCCCGTCGCGCAGATGGGCCGGATGGAATCGGAAGCGAAACATGGTGTCGACGAACTTCTTCCGATACCCCCCGTCGGGGATCTGGGGCTCGACCTCGACGTCGGTCACCCGGCCTTCAGGGTTCACGGCAAAATGCACCACGAACGTCTGTCCTTGGACGGACGGCGGGCTGGGCGCCGGAGGGAGGTAGGTGTAGCGCACCCTGGGCGGGAAGATGGCGCCGTCACCGCCGGTGCCGGGACCGACCCCGCTCCCGATGCCGGTACCCTGACCGCTGCCAATGCCGCCACCCGACCCGGTGCCCGCACCGCGACCGCCCCCGACGCCCGCACCGGCTCCGATCGTCCGGGCGTATTGGATGGGACGAATGTTCTTGGGAACATCAGCCGTGACCTGGGCAAGGTTTTGGGTGATCTCCTGCACCCTCGGCACCGGCAGGGGCATCTCGAGCTGCACCGCCGGGATCTCCCGGGGTGCTGTCGTCGCCGCAGGCGGGGGTGCCAACGCAACGAAGGTGATTTTGGGGCCACCGCCGCCTCCGCCCCCACCCCGGGGGCCGGGGAGTCCGACACCCGTCCCCTCCTCCACGTCGACGCCCTGGTCCCACACGATGCCGGCGATCAGGAGCGCGTGGAGGAGACCGGAGAGCACGTACGACCGCCCGGACCACCTGGGGGGCTCCGGAAAGCGTGCTCGAGGAATTCTGGGCGGACGTCTCATAATGCCAATATACACCACGGGCGCTGAACCTTTCCTCCAGAAACGGTCCCAGCGCCCGAAATGTTTCGACCAGAGAATGGGGCCCAGAGCCCCGGTTTTCCGCTATCGGTCTCCTTGGTCTCCGGTTTCCCTGACTTCCTCAGGCGGGGTGAATCCGAGGACCTGCACCCCTGCACCCCGGGCGATGTCCATCGCCTCGACGACATCGCGCCACTCCCGCGTCCGAGCCGTCTTCAGGAACATCAGCTTCGCCGGACGCCGGTCGTAGATCTCGTGCAGCCTCGCGTCCAACAACGCTTTCGGAACCGTATCCGCGTTGATGGAATACGATCCGTCGGCGCCGAGCTCCATGACGATCTGATTGCTCTGGGCAGCCTCCATCTGCTCCTGCTGCACCTGCTGCTCCGGCGGTAGCTGCACGTCCATCGCCTTCCGCTGCTGGGCCACCTGCATCATGAAGATGATGAGCAGCACCAGGAGAATGTCGATCATGGGGATCACGTTGGGTTCGCTGTTGAACCCACCACCACTGGCTCCCGTGGCCATGCCCATATCAGCGCCTCCTCTCTTCCCGCTTCAAGTCCGTCACGGCGGCCAGCACCCGAACGCCGGACTTGCGCGCGACATCCATCGCATCCTCGATGTACGAATATTCGAGGGCTGCGTCAGCACGGAAATAGAGGATCGCGTCTCGCGTCCGCCCCTCGAAAATCTGCGTGAGATACGAACCAAGGGAATCTACGGGAATCCGATTGATGTCCCCCGTGCCGGGATCCAGGTAGTACTCGCCCTCGGTGTCGATCCCGAGAATGACGTCGTTGTCCTCCTCTGGTCGCGACTCCAGGTTCTTCGCCTGCGGCATCGTGGCCTGGAAACCCGCCGTGATCACCGGCGTCACGATCATGAAGATGATCAGCAACACCAGCATGATGTCGATCATCGGGATTACGTTCGGCTCCGACTTGACGTCGTTTTCGCCGCCACCCACCGACATACCCATAGGTCAGACCTCCTTATCCATGAGTTCCAATGCTCGATTCAGTACGCGTGTCACTGAATCGGATTGGGACCCGCCTGCTGGGCCTGGAACTCTTTCGTGAAGATCGACCGGCCGAACTCGCTGCCGACACTCTTGATCAAGAAGTCGATCAACTCCTTCGACGTGTAGGTCATCTCGACGGTCACGTTCTCGATGACGGTGGTGAAGTAGTTGAACAGCCACACGGCGGGAATCGCGACCAACAGACCGAACGCCGTCGCGATGAGCGCCTCGGCGATACCGGCCGACACCGCAGCCAGACCGCCGCCGCCGCTCGCCGCCATGCCGGTGAACGAGTTCACGATACCCATCGTGGTGCCCAACAGCCCCACAAACGGCGCGGTGGAGCCCACCGTCGCCAGCACGGCCAGACCCTTCTTCAGGTCGGCCAGGAGGATGAGCGTCTGCCGTTCGACGGCCCGCTCTGCGGCGTTGATGTCACCGGTGGTTACGGTTGCGCGATCGGCCAGCAGCGGCTTCACCTCACTGAGAGCCTCACCGAGCACCCGGGCGACGTGGGAGATCTTCTGCTCTTCCGCCAACTCGATCGCTGCATCCAGCTGATCTTCCTGGAGGAAACGCGCGAACTCCGGAGCGAAGTTCCTCGTTTGCTTCTTGCTGCGGTACAGCCGGAACCACTTTGCGGCCCCAACGCTCATCGAGTAGACCGACATCACCGCCAGCAGGATGATGATCCCCCGAGCGAACCCTCCGGCCTCATGCCAAAGATCGAGTAACGATAATTCCATGACCTGCGATCCTCCGTCTAGTCGTAATCGAGTTTGATTTCGTGGTTAAGCCAGTTGTATCTGAATTCCTACTATTAGTCGTCGCGCTGAATCGTGAACCCGATCTGCTGCGACACCAAGACGCGGACGGCTTGGCCTCGCACACGACCGGGACGATAGAGGCTGCGGCGAATCACGTCTTTCGCCGGCCCTTCGAAAGCCCGGTTCGTGGACTGCAACACCTTGATCGACTCGTCTTCAACATTCCCCGTCGTGTCGATCACGAACTCCAGCATCACAATGCCCTCGATGCCGGCCTGCCGGAGCATCTCCGGATAGCGCGGCATTGGCCCCGACAAGCGCTCGGGACGCTCGTCCACGGCCGTCTCGAGGAAGGTCTGCGTAAAGTCCACCGGTCCCGTCCCGCCTTCGACTCCGCTGAACACCCCCCCCTCCACGCCGACACCGGAGAAGTCACGGGGGTCAAATCGCTCCGTGAAATCCACCGGGGGGATTTCCGTGGGAATGTCGATGGGGGCGTCGAGCGTCTGGAACCCCTTGGGGGGCGGCTCGAGGTTGAGCACCTGCTGTATCGGGGGTGCCTCCATCTCTTCCGGTTCCGGTTCGGGTTCGGGCTCGGGCTCATCTTCGGTCAGGAAGATCATGGTGGTGTCACCGGCCACCTCTTCGGCCTCCTCGCCCGCCGAGATGGTGGCGGTCACGGCGGCATAGATCAGGACGCCGTGAACAATACTGGACATCACCGTGCTGGGGATGGCTCTACCGAATTTCTTATCCTTCGGGTTCGAAACAACTAGGTTGTCAAACACGCGCTCCCTCCTGAGCAGGGCTTACAACCAAAAATGTATCCCGGCCAAACCACCGATGACTGGCAGGACGGTGGGTCAAACATTACAAAACCATGAAACCCGGATTACACATCGCGGCCAAGGCGTGATGCCGCGATTCACGACCGCGAATGACAGGGGATCCGCGGTCGTGCAGCGGCCCATTCTATCCTGGGTTCTTCGCTGGCGCTAGGGGTGTCAGGCCTTGGCGACTTCGACGGAAGTGATCGATTCTCGGGGAAGCGTGACGGTGAAGGTCGTGCCATCCCCCCGACGGCTCTTCACCTCGATGGAACCCCCGTGGGCTTCGGCAATCCAACGACAGATCGCGAGGCCGAGCCCCGATCCTTGCCGCTGCACCCGGCTCCTGGTGGCCTCGGCACGCCAGAACCGGTCGAACACATGTGGGAGATCACCCGAGGCGATCCCGATCCCCGTGTCCGCCACGACCACCACGACCGCCTCGGGGGCCTCCGCGCACGTGATGGAGACGTCGCCACCCCTGGGGGTGAACTTGATGGCATTGGTGAGGAGGTTGAGGAGGAGCTGCCGGACTCGCGCCCGGTCCAAGGGAAGCACCAGCGGATGGGCGGGATCCTCGACGGTGACGTTCACGTGCGCTTGCTCGCCCAGAAGGTTCGCCGTCTCGCTGATCTCTCCCAACAGGTCCCGGATATCGGTGGGCTCGAGGTGCAGGGGAGCACGGCCTTCATCCACCCGGGCCAGCGTCAGCAGCGAGTCGACGATCTCCGTCATCAGGTTGACTTCGATGAGGGTCTCTTCGAGGACCTCCATGAGCTCGGGTGACGCCGACGGATGGGTGATGGCGCGCTCCACGCCGGCGCGGAGCACCGTGAGGGGCGTCTTCAACTCGTGACTCGCGTCGGCCGTGAAGCGCCGCAAGCTCAAGAAGTTTCGTTCGAGGCGGACGAGCATGGCGTTGAGGGTGGTCGTGAGCCGCGCCAGCTCCTCGGTGCTCCGCACGTCGATCACCCGGCGGTGGAGACTGCGTCCGTCGGTGATGGCCTCGATCTCATCCACGATCGTGTCCACCGGTTGGATGTTGCGTCCGGCCAGGACGTAGCCGACGATCATCGAGGCCAGCAGGAGGAAGGGACCGCTCACCAGCATGGCCAGTAGAACGCGCGGCGTGGCCACCGCCGCCCCGGCGGTAGACGCACCCGCCAGGACACTGGCCACCACGGGACCCGCCGAATCGACCGGGCGAACGAAGTAGCGAATCTCTCCAGCCGTACCCCCCAGATCGACCACGTCGAATTGGCCATCGGGCCGGGGCATCAGCGCTTGGGTTATTAGACGCTGGGCCCCGACGATCCCGCTCTGTCGGGTGGCTTCTGAGGTGTACAGGGACGTACCGGCCGTGTCGAGAATCACGACGTAGTCCTGAACCGACTGCAACAGGCCATCGACCCGAGGCGCCAGACCCAGAAGCGGGGTCAACGGATCCTCCACGTCGAACGTTGGCTGGCCGGGAGCCACCTGGACACGCTCCAATGGAACCACGACTTCGCCAAAACCACCCTCCCACGCATCGGTGAGGATGGCCGCGATGAGGTCGGCCTGGCCCTCGACCCGGAGGTCCAGCTGGGCGAAGCGGTCCTGCCGCTGGGCGAGATAGATCGTCGCGGCGAATACGAACATCGTCGCCGCAAGTGCCACGGCGTAGCCCACCGCCAGGCGCCCTCGGAGCGTCCGCATCTGACCCCTCTACTCTCGCATCACGTATCCGACGCCGCGGACCGTGTGGATCAACTGGGGAGAGCCCTTCTTACTGATCTTCTTGCGGAGCCGGTTGATGACCACGTCCACCACGTTGGTGCCCGGGTCGAAGTTGTACCCCCAGGCGTACTCGGTGATCAAGGTACGCGACAGCACCCTCCCATCGTTGCGGGCGAGATACTCGAGGACCGCGTATTCTTTCGGCGTGAGCTCGATGACCTCATCGCCCCGACTGACCTCGCGGCTTCCACTGTCGATGGAGAGATCGGCGATGTGGAAGGTCGGCGACACGATCTCCCGCGGGCGCCGTCCCAGCGCCTCGACTCGTGCCAACAGTTCCTCGAACGAGAATGGCTTGGTGACGTAGTCGTCCGCGCCGGTTCGCAAGGCCTGGACCTTCGAGTCGACCGCGTCCTGCGCGGTAAGTACGAGCACCGGCGTGCCCACACCGCGATCTCGCAACGTGCGCAACACCTCGACGCCACTCAGGCCGGGGAGGCGGAGGTCCAAGACGATGACGTCGTACTCTCCTTGCGACGCCCGCTCCAATCCCTGGGGACCGTCGTCCACCAGGTCCACCTTGATGAGCTGCTCTTCCAGGCCCCGCTGGACGAACTGCCCGACGGTGCGGTCGTCTTCCACCACGAGAACCTTCACGACGCCCCGCCGGCTTCGGCAGCCGGAATGAACACGCGGAAAGTCGAACCACGCCCCGGCTGGGAATCGACCACGATGCGGCCGCGATGCTGCTGGACGATGCCGTAACAGATCGACAGTCCCAGACCCGACCCCCGCCCTGTTTCCTTCGTGGTATAAAACGGCTCGAAGATCTTGGACAGATCCTCCCGATTGATCCCCGCACCCGTATCGGCAAACTCCGCCATCACCTCGTCTGAACGGTCGGTGTTCATCCCGGTCGTTACGGTCAACGTCCCCGCTTCCTCCATCGAGTCGATGGCGTTGATCATCAAGGACAGAAACACTTGGATCAACTGCTTGGAGTTTACGGATATGGTCGGCAGGGATTCCGCGAGATGGCGCACCAGGTGAATGCGACGGAATCGATCGTGGTGCTTGATCAAGAACAACGCATCGTCCACGATGCCGTTCATGGAGGTGGATGATTTGACATGGGCCTTGGGATTGGAAAAATCCAACAGGCCATCGACGATATCCTGACAGCGATCGAGCTCCGAGCCGATGATGCGGAGGTACTCCTCGAATCCCGCACGGGCCGATGGCGGAAGCTCCTCGAGGCGCAGGGTCAACGCTTCGCCGCACGCCCCGATCGTCGCCAAGGGATTGTTGATCTCATGCATGACGCCCGCTGCGAGTTGACCGATCCCTGCGAGCTTTTCGGTTTGGGCGATCTGTTGCTGGATGTTGCGCCACTCGGTGATGTCCTCGCCGATGGTGATGACGTGTGTGATCTCGTCATCGTGGAGCCGCATGGGGATCTTGCTGATCCGATAATGGCGCAGCTCCCCGAACGCGGTGGAGCCAATCTCCATCTGCTCCATCTCACCGGTGGCGAAAACGTTGTCGAACTCTTCCTTGAGGAGGTCCCGGGGCTGCCGGCTCATCACCTCGAACACCTCGCGCCCCAACACGTCATCCCGGGACACTCCGGTGGCGCCGACCTCACGCTTGGCGTTCCACGCCTGGATGCGGTATTCGCGGTCCACCACGTAGAGGCCGACGGGAAGCGAATCGATGATCCTGGACGTGAACCGCCGCTGGGATTCGGTCTCTCGGGTGCGGTACGCCACCTCCGCCGCCAGGTCCTCCGACAGCTCGATGGAGGCGAGCCACGGGGCCAAGATGTTGGCCACAATGGCCAGGATCCGCCGCTCGACATCCGCGAGCGCTTCGTCCTGGATGGTCGCCTCGAGGAGACCGATGGGGTCCCCCTCGTTGAACAGGGGAAACCGAACGTGAAGCCCATTGGCACCCTCCTGCAGCGCCGGATCCTTCACCCATTCGTTCACGGTCTCGGCGTGGGGGACGTCCGGCACATCGCTGCCGGCGGGAACGATGGGACGGTACCCTGCCCCGTCCTGTTTCTTCACCCAGATACGGCAGCTCTCGAGATTCAGATCACGACGCAACGCGCCCACGACACCGGACAGGACCTCGTCGGACCCCATGCCCGCCTGGAGATAGGTGGCCACATCGGCCAGGGCCGTGAGGGCCGAAGGAGTTGCTCTCATCCTCTCGCGCTTCATGGATTCCGAATCACTCACAGATCCCGCTCGCTCCGAATTCGAGGCGTCTCATCTGCTACGCCAGCGTCCGCAATTGGTCCAGTAGCTCTGCGTTGTCGCGGCGGTCACCCAATTCCGTCTCGGCGAACGACCACCGCACGATGCCCTCCCTGTCGATGATCATGTATGCGCGGCGTGACAAGAACGCCTCCTCGATGAGCGTGCCGTACGCCCGGCACACGTCCCGCTTGAAGTCGCTCAGCAGCTCGATGCCGATGCGGTGCTTTGCCTTGAACTCCTTGAGCGCCGGCACCGAATCCACACTCACACCGAGCACCTGCGCGTTCACACCTTGGAACAGCGAGATATCTTCGGTGAAGCTGCACATCTCCGCAGTGCAAACCGACGTGAACGCCAACGGGAAGAAAGCCAGCACGACGTTTGATTCCCCTCTGTAGGCCGAGAGGGTCACGTCCTCGTCGGCCGTCGACTTGAGGGTGAAGTCGGGGGCCGTTGCGCCCACGGCAAGGAGGCCGTCAGCAGTCGTCATTTGGTCTCGTCCACCGTTGTTGAGTCGAAACTCGTTGGAGCGGCGGCATTTGCAGTCCGCGGTGGTTCAGCAATCTGGTCCCCGGCACCCCACCAGGCAACACCGGCAACCACCTTGCCCCACCAAGCCTCCGATGCTAATTACCACCATTCACATTCATTCCTGAATGAATCCTAATGCGATTACTGGAGGAGCACGACCAATGGCGCACGAGCTTCCGGATCTTCCCTACGCCCACGACGCGTTGGAGACACACATCGACGCCCAAACCATGCAGATCCACCATGGGAAACACCACAACGCGTACGTCACGAAGCTGAACGAAGCCCTCGACAAGCATCCCGAGTTACACGAGAAGAGCCTCGAGGAACTGCTGACGGGAATCGACTCGGTACCGGAGGACATTCGCGGCGCCGTCCGCAACCATGGCGGCGGTCACGCCAATCACTCGCTGTTCTGGCGGATCATGGGGCCCGACGGGGGCGGCGAGCCTTCCGGCGCCCTGGCGAACGCCATCAACCAGACCTTCGGGGACTTCGCCTCCTTCAAGACGACATTCTCCACAAACGGGGCAACCCGGTTCGGCAGTGGGTGGTCCTGGCTGGCGGTGAGCGATGGCGGACTCGTGGCGTACAGCACGGCGAATCAGGACAGCCCGCTCATGGAGGGCAAGGCACCCATCTTGGGGCTGGATGTCTGGGAGCACGCCTACTACCTGAAATACCAGAACCGCCGTCCCGACTACATCGAGGCGTGGTGGAACGTGGTGAATTGGGACGAGGTGGCGAAGCGCTACGACGCTGCCGGTTGATCGGAATCCGTGCCAAGGTGGCGGTGTACCCTCACCGCCACCTCACGTGCGGGAAAAGCGGGCGCCCTGGAGCAGTCGTTCCAATCGATTTCGTCCCTCCACATTCGTCATCACGATGAGGGTCATCCCCGGCTCGAGCGTCGTGGTTTGCGCCGGTTTGAATTGGTACTGTCCCGACCCGGCGCCGCGCAGGGCCATCACCAGCGTTCCCTCGACCTCGCCGATCTTCAACGATTCGAGCGACCTCCCCACCACGCTGGTGTCGGGCTGCACGGTGACCTCTTCGACCCGGAGTCCCCCTTCTTCGTCCCGCAGCATCTTGTCGAGAAACGACACGACTTTGGGCCGCACCATCTCCGATGCCATGCGGAGTCCACCGATGCGGTTCGGGCTCACCACTGCGTTCACTCCGGCCGTCAACAGCTTCCCCTCGGTCTCGGCCCGCTCGGTGGCTGCCACAATCCGAACCTCGGGTGCCAGCCGCCTGGCGGTTAGCACAGCCAAGATGTTGTCCTTCTCGCTTTCCATGCACGCAACGAACCCGGCCGCCCGCTCGATTCCGGCGTCGGTCAGTGCGCTGTCGTCCGTGGGATCCCCCGTCACCACCGGCATCGTACTCTCGGTCTCGGGCGGCGGTGTGCCCTCTGGAGAAACGAGCACCACCTGTCTCCCGGTCTTGACGAGCTCATCCACCACGTGACCCGCTTCCGCCGCCCCCGCGGTCACGACGTAGTGGTCACTCATCCCCGCAATCGATTTTTCCATTCGGCGCCTCGCGAAAACATTGAGTAGCTGACCTTCAATGACGAAGGCGGTCAACATCGGCACCGCATACAACACGATGGCAAACCCCACCAGCAACAGCGCCAGGGTGAACGCTCGGCCCCCGGGACTGTTCGACATGTCGATGATTTCGCCAAAACCGACCGTGGTGAGCGTGATGACCGTCATGTAGAGGGCATCGAGCAGGCCGTGCTCGGACCTTCCGATGAGGGCGAACCCCACCACGCCGACCACGGTCACGCACGCCAGGGCGATCACCGAGATGGCGAGACGCCGTCGCAAACGGTTGAACTCTGCGAGATCACTAGGATTCACGGTTGGATCTTGGCATCCAAACCCACCGTAAGCAACCGGCGTGGCCCGGACGGTCCGACGTGGAGTCATCACTGTGGAGGGGAGTGGAGCGGATGGGATTCGAACCCACGACCCCCGGCTTGCAAAGCCGGTGCTCTCCCAACTGAGCTACCGCCCCCAGGAAACCGGAGCCAATTTAACGACGCGGAACCACATTTCCGAGCCGCAGAAACCTCTCCGCCGACTTTCCGTAGTACCAGCAGAAAGGGGCCCCATGCAGACCTTGCTGGAATGGCTGAAGCGGATCATCGAAGTCGGCATTCTGGAGTTTCTGAAGAAACTCGGATGGAAGTGGCTCGGCGGACTCCTCCTGGGCTTCGTCGCTCTCGTCGGGCTCGTTATCGTCCTCGTGCTGATCTTGGTGGCCCTGCTGCTGTGACCTCGCCGGCGGCCGCCAACGGGACGTCCACTGGGGACGCTCAATAAAGGAACAAAGTCCCGACTACCGGCCCGCCGCTCGAATCACCCCGTACGTCTGCGGATACATCCCTCCGTCGCTCTCCCGACCCAGGACCCACACCTTCGCACCGATCTGGCTTCTGAGTCGGGCCGGGACGTTGACCAACCGCACGTTTCGGTCTCCTTCGAGCCAGAGTTCTCCGTCACGGTTGGCCAAGATCCCCACCCAGGGGCGCTCCCCCTCGATGGCACGGATCTCGTAGCTCGCGACCGCGAACTCCCGCGGTAAGCCCGTCGCCGTCCCCCGAACCGCCACATCGGCCCCGGTGAGGTTCTGCAGTTCATCACGCCACTCGCCCACGAGGTCCACCGAGCGCCCGTCGGCGGTTTGCAGGGTCACGAGGACGGCCGGTGCGCTCCCGGTGAGCGCAATCCGACCCACGAGGGTCTCCGGACCGGTGGCAGCCATTTGGCCTGTGCCCCCACTCCCACCGCACGCCGCCACCACCGCGCTGATTCCCACGAGCCATGTCGTCGATGCGATGCGCATCAGTTCATCCGCACGAGAAAGACCTGGATCTTGGGAGACAAGAACTGGTCGATCTGGTTCCGAATGCGGACCGCCGTCGGCGCCGCCACGGCGCCGCTCAGTACGAAATAGGCCGTGGAGGCCGACCGGACCTCCAGTTCCCGATCGAAATCGCCAAGTGAGCGCCGGATCGGATCCAACTGCGCCGACGGCGGGAACGATCCCCCCTCGTAGATGTCAACCAGATTCCAGCTTGGGAAATCGACCCGTGCCGGCAGTCCCACCACCCCGCGATCGTCCAGATACAATGACGCTGCCCACTGCGCAAGGAACGTCTCGATTTGCTCGCCGATGACGTCCTCGATGTTCTCGAGGCCGCTGATGTCGTTGTTGACGAGAGCCTGCTGTATGGCCTCCTCGCCACCGAACGCCGGCCCGAAGTGGTCGTTCACCCATCGCAACAGCGACCAGGTGACCCCGTACCACAGCGGACGGCCCAGGCACGGGGCCGGGTTGACCGTCAGCCAGCTGCACGCATGCGGGGCCTCGAAGATGGGAGAACCCGAAAACACACGCCCGAAGTAGAAGCTGAGATCGTTGAATGGGAATTCGTACCAGTTGTTGGGATCCGTATCCCCCAGGTCGAGGGCGATCCCGGCTCCGTAATTCCGCCCGGTGGAGTTGCTCAGGGCAGCGTGACCCACCACCTCTTCGGCCAGGGTGGCTTGGCCCTCCGACATGAACGCCGTCATCGGCGGGTCCTGGTTCACGATCAGCCGCCGTCCGAACTGGATGATGTGGGTGAACTCGTGGGCGATGAGGGCCGGTCCATCGGCAAGCGCCTGCGTACGCGGGTACCCCGTGTCCGGCGCCCTGCCGTAGAAGACCTCGGCGCCGTTGCTCGCCCCGCACTGTACCTCGGAGAACAAATCCCGCGACGTCACGAACCCCAGCACGTTGGGGGCGTCCTCATTCAGCTGTTGCGTGATCAGAACGACGATTCGCCCGTTGCGGTCCAGGTCCGTGGGCGCCCCGAAGTACGCCGTGTCCACGTCGAAGATGAAATTATCGAGAGCGTCGCTGAGCGCCTGAAAATCGGCGTCGTCGAATCCCAGCGGAGAGTTGGCGTTGTCGTTGAGCCAGATGCCGCGGGTCCCCACGGCCTTCACGGTGGCCGTTACCCTGGTGAAATCCGTGCACCCGCCAGTCAGGGTGGGCACCTTGAACGACACACTCTGCCCCTCGGTGACGGTGGAGTCGATGGACGGCGCCGACGAGGCGGAGGCAGCGGCCACGCCGCTCTCCTGCAACAACCGGCCGTACTCCCATTCGGCCTGCAACCACTCGGCTTCGGCTTCCCGATGCCTGATCCACCGCTCCCCACGCTCGTCGAGCTGTACGGGAGCGAACCGCTGCACCGGCCGGGCGACGTCCGTAGAGATTCCGGCTGCAAACGCGGGGCCCGGTGTCTGCGCCTGGCCCACGACCCTGACGCCGGTCAACGCCGCCCCCGCCGTGGCCGTCGACTGAACGCCCAGCAAATAGGATTCGCTGACCGGCTGCTCGTCGAAGTGGATACAGTACTCCGTGGGATCCTGGAGCAGGGTCATGTCCCCCACCTGCATGTTCACGAAGTCGCCCGCCTTCACGGGCTTGGCCTGGGCGGGAGCCGTTCCGCCGCTAACGGTGGTGACGATGACCTCCACATCACGAGCCGGGAAGCACTGAGTTCGCGGCACCACGAAATCGATGGTCGTCGTGGTGGCGCCGGTAACCTGCGCCACGGCGCCGTCCACGGTGACCGTGATGTTCGAGGTGACGGTCTCGAAGCCGGTGCCCATGATCAGCGCCGGTTGCCCCTCGACCAGTGTATCCGGCGTCACACCCGTGACGCTGAGATCCGTCCCCTCGGCGCTGAACGGCAGCGTCGTGGAGAGCACGGGCACGTCGGCCTCGGCAGTCTGGGTCCCGAGGGTGGCACCCAGCGTCCACTGGACCTTCGCCACCCCGTCCGTATCCGTCTGAGTGGCCGCGGGCAGGATCGACCCGCCTCCCGTCAAGACGGCATAGTTCACTGCCGCCGCGGGAACCCCGTTGCCGTGTTGATCCGTCACCAGCACCGTCAGGTCTACCGGGAGCGTCGTGCTCACCGGCTGGGCCTGGCCGTCCCCCGCCACCGCCTGCGCGGTTTGGGGTGTGTCCGCCAGGCCGGTCGCCAAGAACTCCTGGATCCCTGAAACGGGGTTGTTGCCGGGGTCGCGCACCTCCACCACCAACGGGTCGGGCAGCGTCGTCCCCACCACCGCGGATTGCAGATCCCCAGACGCCTTCCGTACGTCCGTGCCCACGGGGAAAACATTGACATCGGAAGTCTTCGACAGAGGTCCCAGGGACGCCGTGACGGTCGCGACTCCCACACCGGTCGCCGTCACCCGCCCCTCGGCCGACACACTGATGATCGCCGGGTCGCTGGGCTCGAACTGCACGGTCGTGTCGATCACGTTCCCTTCGGGGTCGTACACGGTGGCCGTGAGGTCCTCCGTCGCCCCGACCGCGTCCAGGCTGAGTCGGGACGGGACCAGTGTCAGACTCGCCGGCGTTCCCGTCACCGGGCTGGTGGATTCTCCGCAGGCGTAGGCCATCAGGGACACGGCTGACAGGAACGCGGCAGTGCGCAGAGCGGGCTTCGATCTCATCACGACTCCGTACGACGTTGGGAAGCGGGGCCGCTCCGGGGAGCGACCTTCACTATTGAATCCCTCACCCCTAATGGTAGTTCCCTATCTCAAGGTCTGCTCGAACAGCTTGTGGATCCGCCGGTACTCGTCGACCCAGCTCGTGATCTGGCGGAAGCCGTGGGCTTCCACCGGATACATGGCCACCTCCCAGTTCTCCTTCTTCAACTCGATGAGCCGCTGCGCCAGACGGACCGTGTCCAGAAAGTGGACGTTGTTGTCCACCATGCCATGGGCCATGAGCAGGTGCCCCTCGAGCCCCTCGGCAAAATAGATCGGCGACGATCGCTTGTACGCCAGCGTATCGTTCTGCGGCTCATTGAGGATGTTGGCCGTGTAGCCGTGGTTGTAGTGCGCCCAGTCCGTCACGGGCCGCAGCGCGGCCCCGGCCTTGAACACCCCCGGTTTCGTGAACATGGCCATCAGCGTGATGAACCCGCCGTAGCTCCCACCATAGATCCCTATTCTTTCGGGGTGCACCCCCATGTTCTCCACCAACCACCGGGCGCCGTCCACCTGGTCGTCGAGATCCCTGCCTCCCATGTGCCGATAGATGGCCGTGCGCCAGTCACGGCCGTGTCCGGCGCTGGCCCGGTAGTCTATGTCGATGACCGTGTACCCCTCGGACGCGAGGAGGTGGTGGAACATGTACTCCCGGTAGTAGTTCGACCACCAGTTGTGAATGTTCTGCGTGTATCCGGCGCCGTGCACGAAGACAACCGCGGGACGTTCTCCGTCGGGCGCCGGGTTGTGGGGCCGATAGAGTCGCGCCGGCACGCCCACCCCGTCGCTGGCGGGAATGGTCACGATCTCCGGCACGATCCAGTCATAGCTGCGCCATTCCTCGGTGGTGCTCTGGGTCACCTGCCGCATGTCCCGGCCGGCGCGGTTGTCCTGCACGTAGAGCTCCGGAGGGCGATTGGCTTCCGAGTGCCGGATGGCCAGGCGCCGCCCGTCGGGAGACACGGCCACATCCTGGCGTCCCATGCCCTCCGTGATCTGGGTGAGGGTGCCGCCCTGTGCCGGCATGGTGTAGAAGTGCACCTCGGCGAAGCCCTCCTTGTTGGCCGAGATGTACCAGGTCTCCCCATCGGGGGAGAGCCGGGCCGAGAGCACTTCCCATTCCCCGCTGGTGAGCGCCCGTGCCTCACCCCCCGTTGCCGGCACCGTGTACAGGTGAGCCCACCCCGTCTTCTCCGATCCGAAGTACACCGTCTCGCCGTCGGGCATGAATCCAACGGTGTTGTACGATGGGCCGGCGAGCCACGCGTCATCGTGGAGATGGTCGACCACGCGCTGCTCCATGGATGACAAATCGACGGTCACATACCAACGATCCTCGTTGTCGTGGGTTTCGACTCTCGCGAGGGCGTAGCGTGAGTTGGGCGACACCGCAACGCCGCGGACGTCGCGATCCCCCGTGCCGACGTCTTCACCGAGGAAGGTGACCTCGCCGGTCGCTACCTCCAGGATCCCCGCCCGCGATTTCGATTGTGCGTCTCCGACTTTTGTGCGGATGTTGCGCGTCGACGCGTAGCCGTCGTCGGTGACCCACACCGCCATTTCCGTTTGCTGCGCTCCCCGGCCTCGCGCGGTCACCGTGAACAACACGTAGTTCCCGTCGGGCGACACCTGTATCCTACCAACCGAGTTGTTCTCACCGGGATAGAACGGCTTCGGACTGTCGTCGTCGTCGCCACCTTGCGGGCCGAAGGATTGCGTCGCGCCCCGGCGAATGAACTCAAACAGCTCCTGCTGTTGATCGACGAGGAACTTGCGCTGGCCCTCGGGGTCCCGCGGCTCCCGCGGCGCATTGCCGCGGCGGATGTCCGTCAGCTGGCGGATCGCGCCGCGCTCGAGGTCCATGGCAAACGCATTGCCGCCCCGAAGGAAGAAGATGCTTTCGCCGTCCGCCGACCACCGCGGCGACTGCTCGGACTCGAAGGTCTCGGTGAGGAACCGCTTCCGCCCGTCGTCCCACAACACCAGATCCCCGGACATCGTGTAGATCGCCCGCTCACCATCCGGCGACCAGACCGCCGCACCCGCCAACACGGTGTCCGCCACCTCGTCTGCCACGCGCTCGGGGTCCCCCCCGCCGGCGGCGACCCGGTACGGCACCGCCGAGGTATCGACGCCGGGCTGCTGCCACCGGAAGTAGATGTATCGGCTGTCAGGCGACCAGCTGAACACGCTTCCCCCTCCGAAGAAGCCACCGCCGCCGCGCAGGCTCTGCGGTGCTGAGCCGACGAGCTCGGGGCCGCGCATGATGTTCTCGACGGTCAGTTCGAACTGTTGTGCGGTGACCGGCGCCGTCCCGGCGGCGGCAGCTAGAAGAGCGGCTGAGGCATAGGCTACGAACGTTCTTGGATACATGAGGCAAGACACTCCGTCTCTTATGGTTGGGTAGTCGGCCGAAGGTGATCAGGGGCTGGGCTCCCCGCAACCCCTCGTGCCGTGGCGTCGACATCGACGGCCATCGCGGCACCACATGGCACAGAAAACGGGGAGGGCGAACGATTTCGCACCTCCCCGTCTTCGACTGCTCGGATTCGGCAGTCGCAATCGAGACGATCGCTATTCCTTACTTATCGTACCAATGATCGGCGACGATCGTGGCGACACCGCGGTACTCCTGGCCGTCCACCTTGAGCACCACGGTGTAGCTGCCCGGGGCCGCCGGCGTGTAGACCTTGTTGGGGTCCCGGTTCGATTGTTGCGCGCCGAAGCCGCCAAAACCGCCCCCGCCGAACCCGCCGCGCCTCCCTGCCCCCGCCTGCCGCTCCTGCTCGGTCCGCTCGCGGCTCGAGGTCATGTCCCACTGGGCGCTATTGAGGCCGGCCTCGTTGCTGCCCTCGATCTCGGCAATCATCCGCGCTCCCTGATACACCTCGATGGTGGGCGTCTCGAACGCCGCGCTCTTCAGATGGTAGTTGATGACGATGGCGTTGGGTTCGCTCTCCCCGTCGTAGTTCGCAAAGCTCGCCACCGTGCGATCGTTGTTGACCCAGCGCACCTTGTACTCGATGCCGAACAAATGCACGTCCGATGCCATCACTTCCGGCGTCAACTCCTGGAGCCACGTGATGTCGGTGATGAAGATGCCCCGACCGTGGGTGCCCACCACCAGGTCGTTCTCGCGTGGGTGGATCTGCAGGTCGTGCACCGGTTGGGTGGGCATGTCACCCTTCATCTTGTGCCAGTTGTCGCCGCCGTCGATGGAAACGTAGACGGCCAGCTCGGTCCCCACGAAAAGCAAGTTGGGATTCCGGTGGTCCTCCCGGATCACGTTGATCGGCTCGTCGGGGAGGTTGGCCGCGATCGATGTCCAGTTCTCACCGTAGTCGGTGGTCTTGTAGACAAACGGCCGGAAGTCGTCGCGCCGATAGCCCGTGTACGAGACATACGCCGTACCCGGGAAGTGATTCGACGCCTCGACCCGGCTCACCCAATATTCGGGGTTACCCCGAATGCGGTCGTTCAGCTTGTCCCAGTTCGCACCACCATCGCGGCTGACCTGCACGTTGCCGTCGTCGGTCCCCACCCAGAGCACACCGGGAATGATGGGCGACTCGTCGATCGTCGTGATCGTGGAGTATTGGATGTTGCCGGTTCCCACGATCTTCGCCGAGTCGGCGGTGGTCAGATCGGGACTGATCACCTCCCAGTTCTCACCTCGGTACGTGGACTTGAGGAGCACGTTGGCGGCGTGGTAGATGACCTTGCTGTCGTGGGGCGAGATCAGGATCGGCGCATTCCAGTTCCAGCGAAGGTCCGGCGTGCCCGTGTACCGGATGCTCCGGCGTTCCCCGGTTGCCTGGTCGAGCCGGCTCAACGGGCCGAACTGGGATTCGTTGTAGAGCCAACGGGAGTCGTTGGGGTCGATCACGTTATACATGCCGTCCCCGCCTCCCACGCGCTCCCAGTCCTCGAACACAATCGGGCCGCCGCCCCGCTTGGTGCTCGGTCCCTTTTGCGACCCGTTGTCCTGCAACCCGCCGTACACGTTGTACGGGAAGTCCATGTCGAGGCCGATGGCGTAGAACTGCGCCAGGGGAATGTTGTCCGGGTGGAGCCAGTTCTCGCCGCCGTCGTAGGTGACCCCCATCCCGTGGTCGTAGCCCAGCAACATGTGGCGCGAGTCGGCGGGATTGATCCACAACACGTGGTTGTCGCCGCCGAAGTTGAATGGTCGTCCCCATTCCCGCCCGCCGTCGGTGGTCTCGTACATGCGGGCGCTCAAGACGTACACGTGATCCACGTCGTTGGGATCCACGATGATCTTGCCGTAGTAGTACGGGGGCCCTCCGCCGACGTGGATCGAGTCCGGGCTCGTCCGCCGCCACGACATCCCGGCGTCATCCGAGCGCCACACACCGTCCATGTTGGGACGAACCCGTGGGGGCCGACCCTCGAGAAGCTCCTGATAGCGCTCGTCCTCGGGCACTCCATCGGAGTTGGTGTCCTCGATGGTGGCGTAGATCGTGTTGGGCTGGGAGGCGGCGATGGAGAGACCGATGCGTCCCAGCATGCCTCCCGGCAATCCGTTCTCCAGGATGGTCCAGTTGCGGCCACCGTCTGTGGTCTTGTAGATCCGGCTCCCCGGGCCTCCCTCATTGAAGGTCCACGGGCGCCGCACCTTGTCGTAGGTCGCCGCATAGAGGACGTCGGGATCCCGCGGGTCCATGACCACGTCCACCACACCCATGTCCTTCCCGTGATCCCTGATCCCGAGAACCTTGTTCCAGCTGCGCCCGCCGTTGGTGGTCTTGTACAGCCCACGCTCGGAATTCTCCGAGTACAGATGGCCGAGGGCGGCGACGTAGACGATGTCGGGGTTCGCCGGATGAATGAGGATGCCGCCGACGTGGTGCGACTCCGGAAGACCCATGTTGGTCCAGGTCTCGCCGGCGTCCGTCGACTTATAGACACCGTCACCCCAATAGGTGCTCCGGGAGTTGTTCGCCTCGCCCGTCCCCACCCAGACGATGTTGGGGTCCGAGGGGGCCACCTGCACGTCGCCGATGGAGATCACACTCTGGTCGTCGAAGATCGGGTCCCAGGTGGTCCCCGCGTTGACCGACTTCCAGAGGCCGCCGGAGCCGGTGGCGGCGTAGATCGTGGTGATGTCCTGCAGCGGCACCGCAAAGTCCACATACCGTCCACCCTGCCGGGTGGGTCCCGTCGACCGGTAATGCACGTTGGCGAAGAGCTCGCCGGACACCTGCTGGGCCGCCGAATCGGTCGCCAGGAGCGCCAGAGCGGCCGCCAGGCCGACGATCACTCTGGGGCCGGCCGGGGCGGAAAAACGGAAACGTCGTGACATGATGGGTATTCCTCTCTCGTATTAAGAAGCGCGTTCATAGGGGATACGCGCACCTCATATCGAATGCTCGCGCCGAAGGTGGTTGGGCGCACGGGTTCCCGCAACCCCGGTCGGACCCCGGAATCGAGGCCCCCAGACGGAGCGGGGACCCTGAATCGTGAAGCGAATTTCCTAAAGACGAGGGGAAGGTGTGACTATCGCGCCACGGAGATCCGGTACCCCTCCAGCGGCTGGAGGTCGTAGGCGCGGTTCGCCACCTCGACCACGGACAAGATGAAGGCCCGGGGACGGCCTGCGTCCGACACCAGCGCCCGCACGAACTCCCCGGGCACGATGGGACCCGTGACGATGCCCAAGGTCCTGCGTGCGTCCACGGTTCGCGTGAACAGCTGGCACCCGGCACACGCCGCCTCCAGATCGAAGACCTCGGCCCCTGGATACGCGGTGATGGTGAAGTGAATCGCTCCGTCATCATCATGGGGCGTGGTGAGATCGAACACCAACTCCCCCATCTCGGGCCCGTCGCACGAGACCAGGAGCAGCACCGCGACGCCCACGAACACCCGGCGAATCATCGCCCACCTCCCCCACGCCGAGCGGCGTCCAGCAGCGCGGTCGCTTCGGCGCCGGGGCCGTTGCCCGCATCGAGCCACGCCAACAGGTCCCCCACGTCGAAACTGTCGTTCCGGTTCCCCAGCAGGTCCAGGTAGCGCACCTCGTCGGCCGTCAGCAGCTCGGCTCCCTCCAGCAACTGGTCCACCAGCCGGCCCACGTCCAGCGCCGGGGCGCCGATCTCGAGTTGAAAATCGCGGGTCGCAGCCAGATTCCCCGAGGTGACCCGCATGGAAACGGGGAAGGTGCCCGTCTCTTCGGGCACGCCCACCAACTCGGCGCCTTCCGCCGTCGGGTTGAACGAGAGCCCTGCGGGCACGCGTCCGCTTTCCAGGCTCACGCCGTACGTGCCGCTCCCCGCCCCACCGGTGACCCGCACCGGCGACGAGTAGCTCGCGCCCATGGTGCCGGTGGCCAGCGATGAATCGACGAACGCCACCACGGCAACGAAGGTGGCGCTCACGTCGAACGGGTGACTCATCTCGAGTATCAGCGTGTCCCCAGTGGCGGTGGTGTCCCCATTCCATCCATCCAATGCCAGACCGGGGTCGGGCTCCGCCACCAGCGTGACCGACGTACCGGCGGCAAGAAGCGCCCCCGCCTCGACATCGTCGCCGGACACCGCCGTCACGCTCCCGGAGCCCACAGGGGTGGCCAGGACACGATGGCGCGTCGAGACCTGGGCGACGATGGAATCTCCCGCGGTCGGGTCGGTGACGCTGTGGGTCCGAGCTCCCCCGTCGGACCAGGACTGAAAGGTGAATTCGCTGCGCCCGTCGACGGTGAGTTGGACGTCGGCTATGCCGACCTCGTATGCTCGGCCCGTCTCCATCAGGTCTTCGAACCGCGTGTAGTCCGCGCCGTCGACGGAGATCGTCGCCGACAAGTCGGACGCCCTGACCACGGCCGGATTGCCGAACAGCACCCGGAACCGCATCTCGCCGTTGGGGGCGAATTGCTCGATGGCATCCACCTGAAAGCCGGCGAACCCACCGTCGTTCTGCTGGGCGGCGGGGACCGTCGCGAAGGACAGCTTCGTGTTGGCCGTCGTGCCCGGAAAGGCGTCCCCCGCATCACCCCGGTTGCCGCCCGCACGAAGGGATCCCACTCCGTCCGCCTCAACCAGGGCGACACCGTGGATTGGCCCGGCGTTCACGGTATTCCATACCAGGGATTGATCCACCTGGGCCGAGTCGATGTGCCACACCAGCAACCCGCCGTTCTTCGGCCCGGCCCCTCCCCCGGTGAGCATGTTTGCGGTGTCCGCACCCACCGCCTGTTTGTTCTCCAGCAGGAAGTACTCACCCCGGGGATTGGTTCCGGTGGGCCGAATCGCCACCACCGTGTCGCCGTTCACCACCGGACCGATCGCGACCGTCTCGCCGGCGGTGATTGCCCGAACGGTGACCCACCCCATCTGCTCCTTGGACCACGCGGAGTAGTGGGCGGGGCTCGCCAGGCTGGTGTAGAGCCCCGAGCCCATCAGTCCCCACTCCCCGATGCCGGAGGATCCCCCGCCGGTGTCGTAGAGATCGGGAAGCCCGAGACCGTGCCCCAGTTCGTGGGCTGACACTCCGACATCCATGATGCCGCCGCTGGGCGGACAGAGGGCGCCGCCCACGCCGGCCACCACGAAGTACGAGTCGATGGTCACCGATCCCCCACCCGCGGCGGCGTCGTCGGTTGTGTACACGCCTCCGATCTGGCTGAGGGTGAACTTGTGCGCCCAGATGCCGGGACCGCCGCACTCTCCACCCACCACCGGCTGGACGAACTGCACCACGTCCACCACGCCGTCGTCGTCGCCGGAATTGGGCGTGTCGTCACCGCCGTCGTTGTCGTACTGGGAAAAGTCCACCGCACCGTCCAACGCGGCGAGTGCCTCGCGGAAGGCGTCGCCAAAGCGGTTTCGTCCGGTGGCACAGTCCAACGGGTTCGAGCCGCCGCACGAGTCCAGGTAATAGCTCGCATTGTCGGTGAGCGGCTGCCAGCCGAACACCTGGCCGTCGATGGTGAGCAGCCCGTTGGACATCTCGTCGAACAGGGTGTGAACCGTGTAGGGTCTTCCCGCCACCGGCACGTCGCCGTAGAACACCGAGTCGTAGGAGCCGGCCAGCGGCAACGAGACCAAGGGTGTGTCACTGAAGCGCAGCAGCACCGTGGGCATGCGGAACGTTCCGGTCATCGACGCCTGGGCGGCCCCGCCCCGCGCCGCCGCGTTCAGCGCATCGAACAGCGCCTGGGCCTTGAGCTGATTCCTGGCTCGTACCACCTGGGCGGCCTTGGTCCGCCAGACGCCGTCCCGGGCAAAATCCAAGCGGATGCCGTCCTCGGTGAACACGCGCTCAATGCCCACCACCTGCGCCGCCGCCGGCGCACTCCACACCCCCAGCCCCCCGGCTACCACGACGAGGCCGGCGATCCAGCGACAGGACGGATGTGCAGTGCATCGACTCATGCTTCTGGAACTCTACATAAGTCCGGGACAGGGATGTACTCTGTGCGCTCTGACACATCGGATCGCCGGGCCGTTCGCCATCCTGTGGCACCCCGTGCGGGAGGTCCAGGACGCTGGACACCGTGGGATCAGAACTTGATGGTGTGGACCAGCAGCGCGGTCCCGACTCCTAGAGCCGCGCCAGCTACGACATCGGAGGGAAAGTGCCTGGCGGACGCCACCCGAAGCGCCCCCACCGTCGCCGCGACGGCGAAGGATCCGATCCGGACAGCGGTGCTGGGCCGGGACCGGCTCAATACGTAGCTGGTGGCCAGGGCGAACGCCACGGCCGTGTGCCCCGAAGGGAAGGACGGGTCATGGTCGGCCGGATCCAACTCCGGAGCCAGGTCAGTGTAGAAGATGGGTCGTGGACGATCGATGAGCTCCTTCAGGAAATTCGTGGCGCCGGCGGCGAGGGCTGCCGACTCCACCGATGCGATGACGTGGGGACGCCCTGCCGAGCTGCTCCCGGCCAGGTCCCACCACGTAACCGCCGCCAGGGCAAGGACCAGCCCGTCGCTGAGATAGCTCCATCCGTCCCTCGGCTCGGCGACGGCCCATCGATCGAAAGCTGGGAGATCCGCGGGATCACAGGGGAGGCAGTCATAGGCGCCCTCGTCGAACCCGAAGAGCCCGGGGGCCAGGTACAATCCCGCCGCCGCACCGAAGACCGCGGCGTCCGAAATCGTAAATGTCGGCTGCGCCGGAGCTTGTGCGGCGACCGGCTGAGGACGGCCTAAACCGGTACACAGCACAAGGATGGCCCATCCGAGAACGGGCTTGTGCCGGAACACAGTGGCAGGTACTATCGTAAGGCCCGGAAGAACGCTTTTCAGGGTCTGCAACGCATTGAAACGCGACTTCTTTTTTCTGAGCTGAGGTTCAGTGGACATCCAGACGCTACAGCACGTCCAGCTCTTCGACAAGTGCAAGGATTATACAAAGGCGCGTGAAGTGCAGGCCGCCGGCCTGTATCCGTACTTCAAGCCCATCTCCGAATCGGAAGACACGGTCGTCACGATCGAGGGCAAAGAGCGCATCATGATGGGGTCCAACAACTACTTGGGCCTTACGCATCACCCCAAGGTGTTGGAGGCTTCCCGCAACGCCCTCGAGCGCTATGGGTCGGGTTGCACCGGAAGCCGGTTCCTCAATGGAACTCTCGACCTCCACGTGCAGCTCGAAGAGAGACTGGCCGACTTCCTCGACAAGGACGACGCACTCGTGTTGTCCACCGGATACCAGGCGAATCTCGGTTTGGTTTCGGGCCTGGTGGGACGGGGAGACGTGGTGCTCATCGACAAGCTGGACCACGCGTCCATCGTCGACGGCGCCAAGATGTCCTACGGACAGACCGAGCGGTTTGGCCACGGGAGTCTCACACAACTCGAGCGGCTCCTCGAGAAACACCAAGACCGCGGGACCATGGTCATCGTGGACGGTGTGTTCTCCATGGAGGGGGACATCGCCGACGTGCCCGCACTGTATGCCCTCACGCAGAAGTACGGCGCGGCACTGGCGTTGGATGACGCCCACGCCATCGGTGTGATCGGCCCGAAGGGTGACGGCACCGCGGCCCACTTCGACATGGTCGATGAGGTGGACCTGATTGTCGGGACCTTCTCCAAGTCGCTGGCGTCCATCGGCGGGTTCATTGCCGGGGAGGCGGAAGCCATCCACTACCTCAAGCACAATGCCCGGCCGTTGATCTTCTCGGCGGCGTTGCCGCCGGCCAACACGGCGGGTGTGATCGCCGCTCACGAGGTGATGCTGCGGGAACCCGAACGTCGGGACGCCCTCTGGGCCAACACGTTCAGGCTCCAGGAAGGCATGAAGAGTCTCGGGTTCGACATCGGGCCATCGGAGACTCCCATTGTCCCGGTGCTGATCGGGGCGATGGAGCACACGTTCATGTTCTGGCGCAAGCTGTTCGACGCCGGCGTGTTCACCAACCCGGTTGTTCCACCTGCCGTTCCGCCGTCGGAGTGCCGCCTGCGGACCAGCGTGATGGCGACACACCGCGACGACCAAATCGACTACGCGTTGGATGTATTCGCGAAGCTGGGAAAAGAGGCAGGAATTATTTGACCGGTACTGTTGCCGTGCGGCCGGTTCGCGGGGCCGCCGACCTCAACAGATTCATTGCCTTTCCGTACCGACTCCACCGAGGGGACCCGCTCTGGGTCCCCCCGTTGCGTATGGACGTCCGCAAACTGCTGTCCCGTGAAAAGAACCCCTTTTTCCAGCACGCCGAGGCCGAGTACTTCCTAGCCGAACGCGACGGCGATGTCGTCGGACGCATCGCGGCGATTCACAATAGCGCCCACAACGAATTCCACGACGATGCGGTGGGGTTCTTTGGCTTCTTCGAGACCGTCAACGACCAGTCGGTCGCCAACAGCCTCTTCGACGCCGCGGCGGCCTGGTTGAAACCGCGGGGCCGCACCGTCATGCGAGGCCCGGCATCGTTCTCCACGAACGACGAGTGTGGGATGCTGGTGGACGGGTTCGACACACCACCCACCGTCCTCACACCACACACGCCCCCCCACTATGTCGATCTCACCGAGCGGGCCGGATTTGCCACGGCCAAGAACCTTTGCATGTACCAGACCATCGACAACCAGCTTCCCGACCGTCTCGCCCGGGGAGCAAAACTGATCGCCAAACGCAACAAGATCACGCTTCGCACCCTCGACATGAAGCACTTCGACGAAGAAGTGGAGTTGATCAAAAAGGTCTACAACTCAGCGTGGGAGAAGAATTGGGGATTTGTGCCCATGACCGACGCCGAGATCGATCACCTGGCGAAAGAACTGAAGCCGGTGGTGGTTCCCGACCTAGTGGTGTTCGCGGAACGCGACGGGGAGTTGATCGGATTCGCGGTCGCGCTGCCCGATCTCAACGTTGCGCTCAAGGCGAACCCCTCGGGACGGCTGTTCCCCGGCATCCTCAAGATCCTCTGGAGGGCCCGGAAAATAACACGCATCAGGATCCTGCTCCTGGGCGTGATTCCCGAGCAGCGGCGCTCGGGAGCCGACGCCGTAATGTATCACTGGATCTGGGACAAGGGGTACGAGATGGGGTACCGCTGGGCGGAGGCGGGCTGGATCCTGGAAGACAACACCGCGATGAACAACGGCCTGACGCGGATGGGCTTCGTGCACTACCGCACCCTTCGATTCTACGATCGCCCCTTGTGAAGATCTTTGTGACGGGCGGGACCGGATTCGTCGGTTCGCATCTCGTCGAAGCCCTCCTGGCGCAGCGCGACGACGTCACCTGCTTGGTCCGCAGCCTCGCCAAGGCCGAACGCCTCTTCCCCCCGGACAACCGGCCCACCTTCGTCAGGGGAAGCCTCGATGACATGGATGCCCTCAGCCGGGGGTGCGAGGGCGCCGATGTGGTATACCATCTGGCGGGCCTCACGGCGGCTCGCAACCGCGCCGAATTCCTGGCGGTGAACGGACACGCCACCCGAACCCTTGCGACCGTCGCCAAGAAGACCGCCCCCCACCTGCGGCGCTTCGTGTACGTGAGCAGCCTGGCGGCAGCGGGGCCGGCGACCCGGGGAAATCCGCTCACGGAAGACGCCGCATCCCAACCGGTCAGTGACTACGGTTGGAGCAAGCGGGCGGGCGAAGAGGCCGTGCGGGCAAGCGGTCTCCCGTGGACCATCATGCGCCCCCCGGCGGTGTACGGACCGAGGGACACGGAGTTTTTCAAGATGTTCAAGCTGGCCAAGCTGGGCCTGAGCGTCTTCTTCGGCGACGGATCACAGGAACTGTCCCTCGTCTATGCCACCGATCTCGCCGACGCCTTGGTGCGAAGCGTGTCGCCGAACACCGAGAATCGAGCGTTCTTCGCCGGCCACCCGGAGATCTGCACGTCCCGGGAATTCGCCACGGCCATCTATCGCGCCGTGAAGAAGAGCGAAACAGGGCGGCCCGTTACCGTGCCGGTACCGGGCCCTCTTGCCCGGGGCATCCTCTGGGTGACGGGCACCGCCGCCTCCCTGACGCGGCGAGCGACGCTGTTGAGTGCGGACAAGGCCAACGAATTCCTGGCGGAAGCATGGACGTGCTCGTCCCAAGCAATGATGGACGCCACGGGTTGGGAGCCGTCCACCGATCTCTCGGCAGGACTCCGACAAACCGCCGACTGGTACGAGACCGTGAGATGGCTCTAAACCCGGTCGACAAGCTGCTGGGCGGCTACCTGGTGTTCGTCACGGCCGTGATCGTGGTCCGTGGTCCGTTCGACGACGTCGCCAACGCGTGGATGATCGCCATGCACGCCCTCTTCGGCGTGATGCTCTACCTGTACACGCGACTGCGTGAGACCGACCGGTTGGGGCGGGCGCTCCACCTCCTCTATCCGATCGTGATGCTCCTCCCGCTGTACAGCCAGATCGGGCTGCTCAACGCGCCGCTGGGGCCGGATGTGATCTTCGCCAACGACGCGGTGATTCAGGGGTGGGAAGACGCCTTGTTCGGATCGCAGATCTCCTACACTTGGATCCGCAATCACCCGTCGGTATTCTGGTCGGGCCTGCTGCACCTCGCGTATTTCTCCTACTACCCGATCGTGACGGTGGGACCGGTCCTCCTCGTCTTGCGAGGGCGCCCCGACGATGCCCGGGCGGTGATGTTGGCGACGATGGTCGCGTACGTGGCGTGCTTTGTCGTGTTTGTACTGTACCCGGTGGCCGGGCCGAACTACGCGTTTGACCATCCCACCGGTCCGGTGCGGGACGTGTGGAGTGCGCGGCTCGTGTACAACGTCCTCGCGGGCGGGTCGTCGTTCGGAGCCGCGTTCCCGTCGTCCCACGTGGCGGCCACCCTGGCGGCGACGGTCGCCCTGTGGAGGACGTGGAAGCCCCTCGCCGCCGCGTTCACCCTCCCCATGATTCTCCTCGTGATCGCCACCGTGTACTGCCAGATGCACTACGCCATCGATGCCAGCGTGGGATTGCTGGTTGGAGGAATCGCGGTGGTCGCAGCCGCGAAGTGGCAGGCAGGGTAATGGCAAAACAAAACCGCCCGCGCCATCGGCGGGCGGTTTTGCGCTTCGGGTGTGACTCCTGCTACTCGATGGTGAGCGTCGCAACCATGCCGAGTGGTTCGTGAGGCGTGCACACGTAGAAATACTCCCCCACCGGCGCGCCGCTGAAGTCGATCTCGTACACGGCGTTGGGCGCCATGACGAAGCCACCGTTCATGGATCCCATGCGGTTCGCCATGGCGGCGTTCAAGACCGGCTCGGCGCCCTCGGGCACCCGACCGGCTTTGAACTGCACGTTGTGCGGGCCACCGCTCACGTTGATCCACCGGACGGTGTCGCCGGCCTTGATGCTCAACTCCTCCGGGATGTATCGGTACTCCCCGGCGGCAGTCACCACCATCTGGACCTCGTGCACGGTCCCGGTTTCGTCAGACGATGACCTCTCGGCGGCCGGAGCCCCCGCAATCCTTTCGGTGGCCAGAGCATCGCTGCTCCCACTCCCACCACCGGCCATGACCATGAGGCCGATCGCCGCCATCAGCTTCCGCATATTGTCCTTCCTCCTTGGTGACTTCGAATTGTCCGTAGGGTTCCCTATGCACAAAGCGGGCGGGCGTTCTAATGAGCGCTCGACCGCTTGTGAATGGATCCACGCAATCTACATTGCTAGCGGTCGAGCGAAAGTGCCGAGGTGCCGCCTGCCCGGCACGATGAACCCGGGCAAGATGTCAGCGCCGCAAGCCTATACCCCATAAGGATTTACACAGTCTCTTCAGCCCGAGGTCTCGATTTAGCGTATGCCCACGCCACCGCCCTGCAAACAACTCGGCCGACACTGTCGGGAGCTCGAGGTCACCGTCCGCATCTCCGATCTGGAGGACGACGGGAAGACCCTCCAGGATGCAGCAGCAACGTGGCTCATGGGGCACACGGAACGGATCACATGGGGTGACCCTTACGTCGCCGATGGTCTCTTGAAGGTGGACGCAACGGTTCACGTGGCGTGCCGCTACCTAGAGGAGTCGGCCAAGGGCGCCCGGTGCCAGGCCCACGGCCACCGGGGACGAGCCCCCCGATCGAGCCAACCCGACGAACCAGCCCAATTGCAATTCGGTGACGGCCGGTTCTCGATCGTTCAACACCGACTGCGACGGAACCTCAGCCTGCCGTTCGAGGAGCCACCTCCCCGTTCCCTGCCCGTCGTCGAGTCGGACAATCCCTGCGCCACCGCCGATTGTCGCACCGCGGACAACAAGCGCGGGGCGGCGTGCTGCCGCGACCTCACCCTCGAGTTGGACCTCCCGGTCCGCATGAAGCGACTCGAGGCGTTGGTCCGAGCCCGCAAGACCCCGTACGTGTGCCGCGTGAAGCGAGACGACGACGACACGCTTGACTGCGAAGTGATCTCCGCGTGTGGGTATCTCGAGAACGGGAGCGTAGACTGTACACTGCATGGGCGCCTCCGGTCTAACGGACGGCCCGCCAAGCCTTCAATTTGTTCCGAGTGGCCCGAAGAACTGGACGAGGACGAAACGGGTCACCCGGGTTGTGTGTTGCTGGACGACGACGACTAACCTCTTTCGGGGGGCGTGTGAACCGCATTACGCCCAGCGAAGTCGAGAAAGCCACCAAGGGCAGATACGAAGTCCTCTCCCTCATCGGCGAGGGGGGCATGGGAGCCGTGTTCCTGGCCCGCCACCGGGAGCTGGGCTCCCGGGTGGCGATCAAGATCCTGCCTCCGGACGTGCGCTTCAGTCCCGACCGGCTGGCCCGGTTCCGCCGGGAGGCGTCGCTCTCGGCCCAGATGTCCCATCCCAATCTCGTGCCCACCATCGAGTGCTCGGTCGAAGGCGAGCTCGCCTACCTCGTCATGCCGTACGTGGACGGGGTGCCCCTCGACACCCACCTGGAACACGAAGGCACCATGTCGCTGGAGGACGTGCGCGATCTCGTCCGACAGATTGGCGGAGCCCTCACCTTCGCCCACAACCGGGGCATCATTCACCGGGACATCAAGCCGGCGAACATCCTATTCGAGAAGGACACCAAGCGGTGGTTGGTGACCGATTTCGGCGTGGCCCACGTTTCCACCGATACAGCCACCCTGACTCGCAGCGGGGCCTCCATCGGCACCCCTGCCTACATGGCGCCGGAACAGCTCGGGGGCGCCGCCGAGGTGGATGCACGGGCCGACCTCTACTCGCTGGCTGCCGTGGCTGTCGAGGCCCTCACCGGAGGGCGGCCCCAGGCCATGGCCGGCGTCGGCGAGATCGCAGAGGCCATCTCCCAGGCCCGACCGGAAGTCCCCCACAGCCTCGCCCAGGCTCTCGCCGCCCCCTTCGCCGTCGCCCGGGAGGAACGACCCAAATCGGTGGAGGAGTGGCTCGCGACCCTGGAACAGCGAAAGCGGCGCACGCCGGCCTGGCGGGTGGCCGTGGGGGCCGTCGCCGCGCTTCTCGTCACCTGGGTGGGGTGGACGGCCTTCCGCGGCCGCGACACTCCGGTGGGAGACTCCGTGCCGGTGGTGGCGGTCCTTCCCTTTGCCGTCTCCGGGACGAGTCCGGGCATCAATCTCGACTCGCTCCTGCCCCACGCGTTCACGTGGCAACTCCAGACGCTGCCGGGACACAGCGTGCTGCACCCGGCCGACGTGCGATCGCAGATCACGCGGCGGTTTGGCGGTGGCCCGTTCACCAAAGACTCCCTGCTGAGAATCGCTCCTGCGCTGAGAGCGGACCAAGCCCTCATCGGCGAGGTCACCGCGGGGGATGGCACCGTGAACATGCGGGTCGAGGTGTTCGACGTGGCCCGGCAGCGCATCATCGGCGGAGCCGACACGTTGGGGCCCGTCGACAGCCTCCACGCCATGGTGAGCGGACTGGTCATCGACGCCTTCGCCACTCGGCTGGCCCGGGAGCGAACGGGGGCACCCTCCCCGTCCCTGCCCAGGGGTGTGCCCGCCATCGGGGCGTTCTTCGATGGGGACCGGTCCCTGCGCCGGGCCGATTACGGACGCGCCATCGCACAGTTCAATCGCGTCATCGAGTTGGACTCGACGTACGCGCCTGCGTACTGGAAGCGCATGCTCGCCACGGTCCTCGACGGGCAGCCGAGCAAGGCGGGACCGGCGGTGCGCGCCGCACTGGACGAGGCCCTCCGGGTACGTAGCGGTCTCGACGCCGTCAGCGCTCGGATTCTGGCGGGGTACGAGACCTTGCTGGTGGATGGGGACGTCCACAGCGCCGAGCGCCAACTCACCGAAGTCACGGACGCCAACCCCGACGCCGTCGATGCCTGGTTCTTGCTGGGATTCCTCCAGGGATGGTTCGCCCCCCTCCTGGGATCCAGCCTCGGTGAGGCCAGGGGGGCGTTCCAGCAGGCCTTGAGCCGCGACCCGACGTTCGCCGCGGCGAACGCGTATCTCGCCCAGATCGCTCTCTTCGAAGCCGACACCGACAACCTCCGGATCTACATGAATCAGTACCTGGCGGTGGACAGCGTGTCGGAGTGGGCGGAGCTCATCCGCATGGGCGATACCCTCATCTTTCAGCAGGACCAAGCTCCCGGCGTTCTGCAGAGCTTCCCGCGACGATCCGACCGCATCCTGGAGTATCTGTCCCTCGGTGCTGCGGCCCTCACACAGCCGGGGGGAACCCGCCCCTTTGCGATCGACGCCATCCGGGAACTGGCCCGCCGCGCCGCGACACGCGACGAGCTCGTCACCACGTTTCGGATGCGGCTCGCCGTGCACATCGGAGCACGGCAGATCCGGAGGGCGCGCGATGCCGTGGCGGAGGGGCAACTCCGAGGCATCCCGCAGCCGGAGATCGACCGGTGGGTCGTGTTGCCCGAGGCCGTCGAGCTGGGAACCGATCTCAGCCTCGGAGACGCCGCCGCCGCGGCTCGCCGCCTCATGAGAGCCGACGACGAGCCCGTCGTC
>JBDHHA010000045.1:0-33428 GCA_039589615.1 Gemmatimonadota bacterium | reverse complement strand
ATTCCGTCGAGGCCAGCCGCCAACTGCACGGCTAGCGCCAGGTACGGGTTGGCCGAGGGATCCGGCATGCGGAGTTCGCATCGTGTGCTCTGCCCCCGCTTCTCCGGGATGCGGATCAGCGGCGACCGGTTACGCATGCTCCACGCGACGTTCGTGGGAGCCTCGTATCCGGGCACCAACCGCTTGTAGCTGTTCACCAGAGGATTCGTCACGGCCACGAAGCCACACGCGTGCTTCAGCAGGCCGGCGATGTAGCTCAGCGCCACCGTGGACAGCTGCCACTCGGTGTTCGGGGCGAAGAACGCGTTGCTGTCTCCGCGGAACAGCGACTGGTGCGTGTGCATCCCCGAGCCGTTGGCGCCCTGGATCGGCTTGGGCATGAACGTGGCCAGAAAGCCGTGGCGGTACGCCACGTTGCGGACGACGAACTTGAACGTGGCGAGGTTGTCGGCTGTCTTGATGGCGTCGGCGTACTTGAAATCGATCTCGTGCTGCCCTTGCGCTACCTCGTGGTGACCCGCCTCCACCTCGAAGCCCAGCATTTCGAGATCCTTGACAATCAGACGGCGCAGCGGCTCGGCCTTGTCGACCGGCGCCAGGTCGAAATACCCACCTTCGTCGTGGGTGTCGAGGGACGGCGCGCCGCTCTCGCTCACCTGAAAGAGGAAGAACTCCGCCTCGCACCCCGCGTTCATCTCGTAGCCCAGCGCCGCGGCCTGCTCCACCTGGCGCTTCAGAGCCAGACGCGGGCAGCCCGCGAAGGGCGTGTTGTCCGCATTGTAGATGTCGCAGATCAGGCGGGCGACCCGACCGCCCTCGTCGTCGTAGGGGAGGATGCGAAACGTGTCCAGGTCCGGCTTCAGGAGCATGTCGCTCTCTTCGATCCGCACAAACCCCTCGATGGAGGAACCGTCGAACAGGATGTCGCCGGCGAGGGCCTTGGCGAACTGGCTCTTCGGCACCTCGACGTTCTTGTTGATCCCCGTGACATCGGTGAACTGGAGCCGCAGCGAATCCACCTCGAATCGGTCGGCAAGCTGGAGGATCTCCTCGGCCGAGGCACCACTTGCGATGAGGGCCTCGGACGACAGCTTCGGCTTGTCCACTGACTCGAACGTGAGGGGCTTGAAGGGCACGGGCGTCTCCTCGAGTAAGGGTTGAAGGCCGAGGGCACCGTCCTCGACCAGCCGCAGAGATTCTACCAGAAATCTGACCGACTGTCAACGGTTTCTTGCATTTCTTACACGAATCATGCCCATTTGGGCCCATTGTGGACGAAAATCTGCACAACGTTGCCTATTTTCCGGCATGTTGTGCAGTTTTTTCCGCAATTGCGGGAAATGAGGGCTTCCAATCGGCTGGGGGTGGTACATGGAGTGGGGGCGGGCAGGGCTTGGTGTCCGCAGGCGGGTCATGCCCGCCGGGGTTCACGCCAAGGAGTCGAGGAGACTCCAGAGTTCCTGGGCGGAGAACTCACCGAAGCGGGACTCGATCTCCCGCTCGGACCACTCGAGGAAGATCCAACCGGAGAGGTGGTGGGTGTTGCCCGAGACGAAGTGAATCCGACCTCGGAGACCGTCCACCTCATCGTCCCGCACTGATTCGAGGAGCACGTCCCACCGGTCATTCCCCCGGGCGAGCTCTCCCATCTGGCGAGCCTTGATCGAGGACAGCGGCGGCTCGAATCGTCTCGGCGTTGGCCTTCCGGATTTGTCCGACGAGCGTAACGTCATTTCGCTACAGTAATGCCGGGCCAAAGGCGACGCTAGCGGGTTGCATTCAACGTCCCCAGCACGACTCCAACAGAATCCCGAACCGATACCGAAAATGACGTATCGCGAGCCCCGATGCCCTCGAGGACGAAGTCGTGTACGACGGATTGCATCCCCGGACGCGGCTCCAGTTGGCTCACGACCGCTCGCAGGGTGTCACCACTGAACGTGCCGTCGAAGCTCCCGTCGAGGCTACCGAACACCCACTCCCCCTCAACGAACGCGGAGAAGCCCGCCGAATCGGCGGGCCGGGCGAGGTACAGCTCCCAGTCGAGGTCCACGTCTACCCCACTCACGGTTCCCCGCATGTGGTACACGCCCTCCCGCGGATCCTCGAGATCGCCCAGGATTTGCACTGGGGTCGTGCTCTCAACGAGGCTCCCGAACACACCCATCCCTCCCTCGAGACGATTTCTGAACCCGCGACCCGAGAAGGGGTCGTTCGCCGAGATGATGAAATCCCAGTAGTTCTGGTCACCGTAGATGACCGACAGGAGGTAATGTCTTCCGGGGACGAACACATCATCTCCCACGTCATCCTCCTCGAAGAAGTTGACGAGGTCGCCGGGCAGCGTCACGGCGTTGGTGTCCAGGAACAAGGTCGTTATGCGATCGCTTCCGAGGAGCAGGTTCAACCGTCGCACGTCGATCTGCAGCGCCCGTCCGCTGACGGGATCCACACTGGCCCGCAGCGTGTCTCGATCGCGGTTGAAGGCCAATTCTCCCGCCGGAAGAAGGACGGAATCACCGCCGATGCCCAAGTACATGGCGTTCACACCCGCCACTACCGTCTCGCCGGTTACGATGATGCCCTCCGTGGTTTCCACTCTCAGGTCAAGCGTGTCCCCCGGACGCATCTGGGGACACCCGCGCGGCGCCCAATACACACCCGGCACCCGGGTTCTACCTGTGAACACCACCGGTGTGCCGCACGGATCGCTCGGCAGGTTGCGGTTCGCCACCGTCACCAGGGCATTCAAGACCGGCACGTCGGGGGGCAGGGTAGGAATAGGGAATGCTTCCTCGGAGGCACTCTGCTCGCCCGTGAGGGATTGTTCCACCACCACCCACTGTTGCTGGAGATCCGGCCGCATGATCGCCTCCACGATGACCACAGGATCCCCGGCGGCGATCGTCACCTCCGACAACTCGCACCCGCCGAGCGGCAGCAAGGCAATCATGCACCACCGTTGGAGCGCTCTCAAAACTGAAACTCCACGCCGAAGCTCGGCAGCAGTGGAAGCTGTGAGAATCCAGTGCGGATCGCGGGACTGTCGTCGTAGTCGAACAAGTACACGAACACGTTCTTTCGGTTGTACGCGTTCACCAGTTGCACGTACGGGTAGAGTACGCCGCCCCACTTCTCCGTGCGCCACCGAAAGCTCAGATCGAGACGATTGTAGCTCGGGAACCGCTCCGTGTTCCGGCGCTCCGCCGCCACCGGTTCCTCTCGAAACTCCAAAAAGGAGTGGGTCGCCGGCTCGTACTCCCGATGCCGCCACTCGCCGATGAACCCCGTGTACGGGAGCGGCGAGCCGAATCCCCACCGCACACTCATGTCGCTGCCGAGGGGACCGTCCGTCTGGAACACCACGTTGACCGTGTGGCGGCGGTCGTGCGCCGGAGGAAATTCCTCGCCTTCCACGCGACGGGTGGCTTTGGTGTAGCTGTAGGCGATCCACCCCCGCAGGTTGCCGCGATACTTGCGCAGCAAGAGGTCTGCCCCCCACGCGTCGCCGTCCGCCGGAATGAACTCATCTCCCTCGATCTTGAAATCCTGTTCCCGATTTGCCGTCACCAGCCGATCGAACGTCTTGCGGTACCCTTCGAGAGAGAGGGAGTAGTCGGAAGCGAACCACTTCTCGAAGCCGAGCACCAGGTGGTCCGAGCGGGCAACGGGAATGAAGTCGTCAGCCCCGATCCAGAAGTCGAAGATGGCAACCGGAATCTCCTGGTCACGGATCGAGTGGATGGCCTGGTAGTAGCGCCCGGCCGACCCGGTCAGGGCGAGGTCGCTGCTCACGAACGCCTTGACGGACATCCGCGGGGCGACCCCGGTGAATCCCGCACCCTCGACGGATTCGACGCGCACGCCGGGGCGAATCAAGAGCCAGCCAAACGGATGCCACTGATCGTCGATGAACGCCGACCAAATGCGCGGCCGATACGCGGCTTGGAAGACATCCGCTCCGAGTGCGACGCTGTTGAAGTCGTACGTCATGCTGTAGTCCTCGACACCAGCGCCAATACGAACGTCATGTGCGGCAAAGGGCGACAGCGCAAGGTCCCACCGCGCGGAGAGCATCCGCACGTCGTTCGTGATATCGATGAGATCGGGAACCAACGCGAACTGCGTGTCGAAGCCGGAAGCGCTCGCGTGCAGGTGAAGCCTCTTGTCCCCCAGCGGCTTCTCGAAGTTCAGCGCAAGCAGGCGGTTGCCCCAGTCGAATTCGAGATCGACTCCGCTCCGTCCTGGTTCTTCATCCACAAAGGGGAGATCCAACACGTCGCCACCCCAATACCCTGTGGCTGACAACCGGGCGTCGCCGAGGGGAACCGCAAGGCGTCCGATCACATCGGCGAAGTAGTAGGGCAGCACCTCCGAGCTGAAGGTTCCCACGAGGGCATCCGCGTACGTCCGCCGCACACCAACCATGTAGCTGGCACCGCCCGAGCCCAGGGGTCCGTCTACCAGGACCTTGGCGGAGAGGAGCGAGAGCTGGCCTCGGACGCCAACGCCCTCGATGTTGCCCGAGTGGAGTCCGATGTCCAACACACTGCTCAGCCGTCCGCCATACTCCGCGGGAAACCCGCCCGTCACGAAGTTCACCTCCCGAACGGCAAACGCGTCGAACGTACTGAACAGGCCCCCGAGGTGGGTGGGATTGAACACCGTCGCCCCGTCCAGCTGGATCAGATTCTGGTCGGACTCACCACCGCGCACGTTGAAGCCGGTGGTGAAGTCGTTCTTCGCCACGATGCCCGGCAGCAGTTGCACCGTGCGAATGACGTCCGCCTCGAGGAACGCCGGCGCGCCGGTGATCTCGGCCGCCTCCAGCGTCACGGTGCTCGTCTGGGCCGACTGGTCGAACCGCTGGCGGGCAGGGTTTTGTGCCTCCGCCGCGATCGGCGCCAACTCGAAAGCCGTTGGCCGCAGATATACCATCAGCGTGTCTCGGTCCGGCGGCAGAACAAGAGTGTCCGGCTCCAATCCGAACCGCTCGAAGGCGACGCGAACCGCCACCCGTGGCACGTTCGGCAACACGAACGCCCCGCTCGAGTCGGAGTTAGCCACAATGCCGTATTCCACGACCCGGGCCGTCACCCCAACCAGGGGCGTGCTGTCACGGGCAGACGCCGCCAGCCCGGTGACGGCGCGTCGGTCTTGCCCGTGGACTCCCGACGTTGCCAACACCAGGAAGACACAGGCCCATGCCACCCGCGCCGGGGCCGTCCTCATGGCGAGAATGATGTATCCCAGGGGTCGACCAGTGTAGATTCCGATCCGCCAAGATGAGATAGAGACATGTCAGAATACACTGTACCATGCCCCAAGTGCGGGAAACAGGCTCGGGGGAAGTTCTGCCGGAGCTGTGGCGCACCGCTGTCCAGCACGACGTGCCCCTCGTGCCGTACGCCGCTCCGGCCAACCGCCCGGTTCTGCCACCTCTGCGGGGCGCCGCTCGGTGGCCGTGGAGCGCCCGCCGCGAAAACCCACTTGGTCACCTGGGTAGCCGTCGTCGGTGTCAGCGCGGTATTCGTGGTGGCGGTTGCCATCGGTGTCGGGGGCGGCGGTCAGGAGTCGGCACCGGCTCCCCCTTCGGGCCCGGTGGGATCCCCCGTGGCCGACATCAGTCAGATGACGCCCCGGGAGGCTGCCGACCGTCTCTTCGACCGCATCGTGAGGGCGGCGGAGGCGGGAGACACGGCTCAGGTGGTGCAGTTCCAGCCGATGGCGCTGATGGCCTACTCCATGTTGCCGGAGCAGGACGGCGACACTCGGTATCACGTAGGACTCATTCACTCCCTCACCGGGAACATCGTAGCCGCTCAGGCACAGTTGGATTCGCTCCGAGCTACGGCCCCAAATCACCTGCTCGGCCCGATGCTCGAGTTCACGCTCGCGCAACTTGCCGGAGACGATGCGGGCCGGCAGCGGACGTACCGAATGTTCCTCGACGCCTACGACGCAGAGTTCGCCACGCAGAAGCCGGAGTACCTGGCGCACCAACAAGCGATTGAGGATTTCCTTGCAGCGGCACGGAGCGAGCTGGGAGTGAGGAACTGAATGCCGACGATACACGTAGCCCACAGCCCTGACTCCGATGATGCGTTCATGTTTTGGGCGTTGGCGTCCGACAAGATCGACACCGGCGACCGCACGTACGTCCACGAGCTCGCGGACATCGAGACCCTCAATCGGCGGGCCCTGAAGGGTGAGCTCGAAGTCACGGCCGTCTCGGTCCACGCGTACGCACACCTGGCAGACACGTACGCGATACTTCCCCACGGCGCGTCCATGGGCGACAGGGAGTACGGACCGCGCCTCGTGGCTCGCACTCCACGTCCCGACGACGTGCGGTCCGCGATCGCCGGGAAGCGCATCGCCGTGCCGGGCGAGTTCACCACGGCCTTCCTGGTGCTGCGTCTGTTTCAGCCCGACTTCCAAGCAGTGATCAGGCCCTTCGACGAGATCGAGGCCGCCGTCGAGCGTGGCGAGGTCGATGCAGGACTCTTGATTCACGAGGGCCAGCTCACCTACCAAGACCGAGGGTTGCAGCTCTGGCTCGACGAAGGCGCATGGTGGTACGAGGAGACCGGAGGGCTCCCACTGCCCTTGGGCTGCAACGTGGTGCGACGGGACCTGGGCCCCGATCTGATCTGCGCCGTCTCACAAGACCTTGGGGCGAGCATCACCACCGGGCTGGCGCACCGGGATGAGGCCCTGGCGTACGCCATGCGATTCTCCCGGGGGTTGGACGACGCCAAAGCCGACGAGTTTGTCGGCATGTATGTCAACGATTTGACCGTGGCCTACGGTGACAGGGGCAGGCGCGCCGTGCGCGAACTCTTGACCCGGGCGGCCAGTGCGGGACTAATACCGGCCGCCGTCTCCGTTGATTTTATAGGGGACGGTGAGGAGTAAGCGGTGAGCGGGAGCGGTGCCCCCAAAGCATGAAGCGTGGCGTCTGTCACTGCAGCGCGCGTTGGGTCGCAAGCCAGCCGATTCTGCTGCCTCGCATGGAGGCGAACCGCAGCGCGCGGAAGGGACAAATGCCGCGCTTCATGCCGCTCGGGAGAGCACCGCGCCCGCTCACCGCTCCCACTCACCACCCACATAAGAGAAACCCGGGGGCCGAAGCACCCCGGGCTCGAGTGGCCGGACGACGCCGCCGTCAAACGCCGCGCACGGCCACAATTTATTTCAACGAGCGTCAGTTTTTCGGAGCTACCCCGCTCGGCAGATAAACCGTGGGTTTCAAATTGCTACTCCCACGTTTGCCGCGGGCCATCATGGCGACCAACCTCGGCGCCGTCCGCTGTTTGGTTGACACCTCCATTTGTGTCTTCCTCATCCGAATACCCGCGAATACCGTCATTTGATCCTCTCCTGCCCCGCTGATCTTTCCTATCCCATCACTTAGTTAGATGCTTCCACCCTCGATACGGTTGCAGGTCCCACATTCTACCGCATCACTCGAATCCTCCCGAGGCGCGAGGTGGCTAGAGAATCCGCCGCATCCCCCCGCCGCAAGACCAGCTTCGTGTTGCTCCCCCCGTGTCCCAAGCCCGTCGGCTGGAACCGAACGTTCCGCCGCGACGCGGACATCGAGACACGGTGCGCGGCCGGCCCGGACACTACGAGAAATGTCGAATCCGGAAACCCTTCGAAGGTTGCGCGGAACTCGTCCGACGAGAACTCCACCCGGACCCGCCGCCCGTGCAGGACGGCCGCGAGTCGTGCGGTGCGATAGAACGACCTGGTCTCGTTCACCGCCCGAGCGACCGCCAACCTGTCAAACGCGTCTATCAAGCTGGGAGTTCCGACCGCCGCCACGATCCCTATGACCAGAACCACGGTGACTACCTCTATCAGGGTGTAACCTCTCTCCATGCGGTAAAGTGTGCTTGGCGATCATCGGGGTGAGTACCCGGGCGATGCGGTCTGTGACCCGGCATCGCGGATGGGGCCCGGGGCACCTATACTGACTTATGCCCGACGACACGCCGAAGGACCCGCTCCTCACACTCCGCCAATACGGGCAATTCGCACCGTGGAACCTCCATGACCTCGCAGCCGTGGCCGGCGCTCTCCTCGAGGCCTCCGGGATCCGCCCGACGAATGCCGCCGCGAGTGCCCGACCCAGCGACCGCACCGTCCGCTTCTACGTGGCCCGTGGTCTCATGACCCCGCCGGACGGCCGAGGTACCGCCGCCACCTACAACTACCGGCACCTGCTCCAGATCCTCCTGATCAAGCTCCGGCAGATGGAGGGCGCCGCCCTGTCGAAGATCGCCCGGGAGCTCGAGGAGCAAACCGGCGACGTCATCGAGCGACGCGTGGCATCGGCCCTGGGACCTTCGGTGGCTCCGCCGAGCCGGCTGGCCATCGCCAACCCGGAGTCCGCCCGGGGGAGAGCGGGAAAGGCGATCCATTCGTGGACCGTGACAGGGGAGGGTCGGGAGCAGGGCAGGCCGGAGAACGGGCAACGGTTCGCCACGACGAAGTGGCACCGGGTCCCCGTGGTCCGGGGGCTTGAACTCCACGTGCACGAAGGCCACCCCCTCGCCAAGCACATCGGCGAAGCCCAAGACATCGCGGATGCCGTGCGCCTGGCCGTGAACCGGGTGTTGATGCGGGATGAATAAAATGCATTCCCACGGGTATTTAGGTCACATCGGGGAACGCCGGTTGTAGGCATTATTACAGGAGCCGCAGCCCCGAGAAATTCTTCGCCAACCGTAACGGGAGCCTGAGATGACCATCGTCTTCGTCGTCATCCTCGCCGCCATCGTCGTGTGGGCGGTCATGGCGTTCAACCGCCTCATCGCGCTGAAGGGGCAAACGCTGAACGGCTGGAAGCAAATCGACGTACAGCTCAAACGCCGACACGATCTCATTCCGAATCTGGTGAACGCGGTCAAGGGCGCCATGGAGTTCGAGAAGGAAACGCTCGACGCCGTGATCTCCGCCAGGAACCAAGCCGTGAAGATCCAGGCGGACGCACTTCCGACGGGCGGTGTGGCAGCTCTAGCGCAGGCCGAAGCAAAGCTGACCAGCGCCCTGTCGGGACTGAACGTCGTCGTGGAGCGGTACCCCGACCTGAAGGCCACCAGCAACGTCGCGCAACTGCAAGAAGAGCTCACGTCGACGGAGAACCGTGTGGCGTTCTCGCGGCAGCATTACAACGACATCGCAACCTCCTACAACGTCCTCCAGCAACAGTTCCCGTGGAGCCTGCTCACCGGATTCGCCAAAGCGATTCCCGTCGAGCTGTGGGAGATCGTCGACGACACCGATCGCGAGGTGCCGAACGTGGACCTGTCGATGAAATAGGCCGTGAGCGACGCCAACCTCTTCGAGCAACAGCGAGTCAACCGTCGCAGGTCGGCAATCGTCGTCACCATCTTTCTGCTCTTCTTTGCATGGGTGGGATTCGGCGGAGACCTGGCGTTCAACCTCCTGACCGCAGAGGCCGACCCACAGGAATACCACCACACCATTCCGTGGATCGGCATTGTGGCCACTTTGCTCGCCCTCGGCATCACCTGGCACGCGCGGCGCAACGGCCCCAAAAGAGTATTGTGGGCTACGGGCGCGCGGGAACTCATCGCGACCAAACGCCAAGAGGAAAAGGTGTTGATCAACGTGGTCGAGGAGATGGCGATCGCCTCGGGCCTCCCGGCTCCCAAGATCTGGGTCGTCCCCGATAAGGACCCCAACGCCTTTGCGACCGGAAACGACAAAGCGTCGCACATCGCCGTCACCGAGGGACTGTTGAACACGTTGAGTCGCGACGAGTTGCAGGGCGTTATAGCTCACGAGATGGCGCACATCCGCAATCACGACGTGAGGCTGATGACGTTGCTCGCCGCGTTGATCGGCGTCATCACCCTCATGTCGGATGCGGCGTGGCGCACGATGTACGTCAGCGGACGTGGGCGGGGCGGCGGCGGCGGACGGGGTGGCAGTGGCGGTAAGAAGGGAAATCTCGGCGCGATCATCCTCGTCCTCTGGTTGATCACGTTGCTCATCGCACCACTCCTATCGCGACTCCTCGCCCTCGGTGTGAGTCGCAAGCGCGAACTCCTCGCCGATGCCTCAGCCGCCCAGTTCACCAGGAACCCGGCATCGCTCGCCACGGCGCTTCGGAAGATCGAAGACTCGAGCGCGCCCACGGTGGCAATCGGTCGCGGCAGCGCGCACCTCTGCATCGCCGATCCCCTGGGCCGGCGGCTGACGCACAAGCAGGGGTTCATCGCAGACCTCCTCGCGACCCATCCCCCCATGGGCATACGGGTGGCACGCCTCAAGGCGATGGCGTTTCAGTACGAGCAGACCGGAGTCCTGCCCGAGTCGGTGTAGCCGTGGGGGGACGGGACGAGAGGAACGAGTGAGGGACCCCCTCGATCAACCGCACGATCACCGCGCCCAGCTCTCTGTCCAACGGACCCGTGCCACGGCGCGCAAGTAGTGTTCCCGCACAGTGAATCGCGATGAGCGAGCGACGCGCATCCCCTACTGATGCTTCGCGAAGGGCCTCATCCGTGGTGGGCATCCGGTGCCACATGCCCAACGCTATCGGGATACTTGCCGATCATGTCACCGAAGTGTTGCCAAACGGGCCGGAAATTCTGGGACAAAAAAAAGGACGGCCGACCATCCCCGAGGGGACCATCGACCGTCCTACGCGCGAGCTACCCGGAGTCAGGGGATTGCCTCCCGCTGTTCTCCTTCCTGACGCCGCCGAGACTGCTGCGTCGCGGTAGGGCTGTCAGGAGCTCCGGCTTCCATTCCCAAGCGGCCCGGCCAAGGCCACAAGGTTCACTCGTGCGGGTGCTACGATCAGGTCGGGTCGCGGACCGACCGCTCGCACTGCACACCGAGGCACCATTTCGGTGTGGATGAGGCACGCGACTGGCCTCATCTGTCCAGCCGAAAGTGATCACCCGGATCGATGGCCGCCTAAGCCCTTGATAAGTAGACGTCCTCCCCGGAATTTTTCGGTCTGGACCCGTCGCTCAGGGCGTCTTCGGGACCGAGTCCCGCCCTTCTCCTGAGTCACGCGGAGGTCCAATATAGGGGCGGTGCAAAACCGCGCAAGTGCCGATGTCTCTTCGGTTTACACGATCGTGATGTGCAAAAAATGTGGATGGAAAACCCTCTAGACAACAGCGAGTTGGGCGCTTTATCCACCCAATGTGGAAGATGTGGAATGTCGGAAAGTCGGCTTGTGCCACATGGTGCAAGACCGTCAAGACCCGCTCACCGGCTCACTCCGTGGAGATCTCCTCGTACACGTACGGCTCACCCGGCCCGGCGGGGGCAAAGAGCACGCCCGCGGCACTGGTGGCAAACCAACCCGACAGCAGGTTGTTGGACCCGGCTCGATCCGCCTCCTGCAGCAATCCTCCGAGCCAGCGCTTCACGTGGCGCAGTTCCGGTGCCCGTTTCGACAGCATCGAGATGACGGCGCCCACTGCCTGGGTCGCCCGGATAAAATGGGCCAGTGCGTGGGCCCGTTGCGCGAACTCGAACGCGCGGACTCCCGGTTCGTCGTACAGGAGGGAGCCTTCGTATGGATCTGCAGGTGGCGCGTCCATGCGGGGTCCCATGTACACGAACACCCGGCGCCCATCCCGTCGCCGCTCCACCAATGCGGCGGCGGTTTCGCCGCTCAGCCTTGCCGCGTGGATGAGGTCGTCGTCTCCGAGGATTCCCACCGCGCACGTCCACTCGAGGACTGCCAGCGCGTTCTCCAACGGGCAGCCGACCTCCTCATCGTACGCCACAAAGCGGGGAGCCTCTCCGGCCCGGGTAAAGAAGTGTCCCAGGGCCTCGCCCCGGTCCCGAAAGGTGTGCGTGGCTCGCGGTGTCACGGGTGCAGTTGCCATAGCGGCGCGTAAGTTAGCGTGATTTCCTCCAGTTTGAGACCGGGGGTATGGACCTTGCAACTCAATATCCCCATCAACCTCCGTGAAGGTGTCGCGTGAAGACATTGATGTTGTTCGCGCTGGCCGGTTTGATGGCCCCTCAACCCCTCGGCGCGCAAGGCTTACGTGAAGTACCACAACGATTTGTGTTCGTCCAGCCCCTCGGGTTGGCGCTGGGGGTTGGCACGGCCGGAATGGAGTTTACGGTTGGCCGGACCACAACGCTGGAACTCGGCGTCGTCGGTGTGTACTCCCAGGAGGACGGCGTCCGGATGTACGGCGGCGGCCCAGGTATTGGTCTTCGGCAGTACTTCGGCCTGAGGGAGGTAGGCGGTGCCGTGGTTGGCGTCAGGGTGGACGGGGTGTGGCTGGAGGCCGATAACTCGGATGCCACTCGGGGTTTTCTGGGATCCGGGTTCCTGGCCGAGCGCGACAGCCACATGTACTTGGGGCTAGGAGGGTTGTTCGGCTTCCGGTGGGTTTCCCCGAGCGGGTGGTTCCTGGAGCCGTCGGTGGGCTACGAGCACTTCTTTGGGCCCGACCCTCTGGTTGCCGGCTCCCAGGATCTTCAGGATGAGCTGGGGTTCCTGGTCAACCTCGCGTTCGGCGTGGCCTGGTAACCACCAGACGTCTTGCCCGAGAATCCCGTCGTGCCCATGCTTCAGTAATGAGGCCGACTACCCGATTCATGGCGCTCGCGGCGGCAGCCGCGGTGCTCGCCGCCGCCCCCACCGCCCTCGAGGCCCGGCAGGACTTCTTCGACCGGCGCCCCGACAGCGTTCCCAACCGAATCCTCAAGCGTTGGGTCGGGGCGAAGGTCAACGGCCTGCCCCTGTGGCTCGACTTCTTCGGCGACTCGATGCTGGTGGTCAGCGACAACGGTCCCCGAATTTACCCCGTCAACTACGCGCTCACCCCTCGAACCTTGATCATCTACGGGGACACGACGTTGAGCCACATGCTGTACCACACATTCCACCGGGTCCATGACGACGACGAGCCCTTCATTCCCGGGTACCAGTTCGTCATACAGCATCGGTTCTCACTGGAGAAGCTCCTCATCGAGTTCGATGACGTCACCATCACGATGACGGAGCAGGACTACCTGGCACGCCCACTGGAGGCCAATTGGATCGCCGATCTTGCCGACGGCACACAAATGCAGCTCTACCTGGACCGCAGTGGCTCGGCATCCTACCGGATCTCGCCGGGAGGCTCCCGGGTTTTCGGGGAATGGGACCGTACGGCTCGAGACATCGACTTCGACTGGACCCCCGACTCCCTGGAGGTGCCCGACTCCACGCTAATCTGGACGGGGTTTTTCGACGCACGCAATCAGCAGATTCTCCTCGACAGTATCGGCCCGGGCACGAGCGTCACCATCTTCCGGCGCATCATCCGCCGCTAAATCACCTTCACCGGATGTAGCGTTTCCTTCCGCGCTTCCAGTTTTCGCTCGGCGGCGTCGAGCACGACCGCGATCAGCTCCGGGCTCTCGTGGGAGAATTTCACGTTCGGCTCCACCGATCCCGTGAAGCGTCGGATCATCACGAGCGCCCGGGTCACCTCGCAGTAGTCGGGTTGCCGGTCCGTGTAGCCCGACGTCAGCAAGCCCCTGAGAAACGGCAACGTCTCCGGGTCGTTCAACACGAACAAGGAGTCGAGGATTCGGGGGCTCAGGAAACTGCGGAGGTGGAGATCGGACCGGGTGGCGTCGAATAACGTCACCAGGCGGCGGGCAGCCCCTTCAGCCGGATAGAACCGCGCCGTTTCGGCGGCAGCACCCAAGAAGGCGTGATGGGCGTCCGGCACCAAGAAGGTGGCGAACACCGGCCACTGCCGTGGCGGATGGCGCTCTGCCAAGGAAAAGAACGAGAAATACCTCCGGGCCAACGGTGCAGCCTCGTCCTCCAGCACCGTTCGAAGGCCCGCCACACCAAACCGCTGCGCGACGAGCGCCGCCGCCGCCGCATGCTGCAGGCGCTCGAGATCCGAAGACAGGAAGGTCTTCAATCGAAGGGCTGCGTCGGTGCGGGCACTCGCCAGCCCCGGGACTCGCTCCAACAGCCTGAGCAGGAGGCCGTCGACCTCGCGGACGGCCCGCTCACCGTAGTGCTCGTCGCGCCGCCAAGCCCCGTGGAGCGCCTTCCACCCCAGCTCGCTGAGCCTCGCCGCTCGCCAGCGGTGTTCGAACGCCTCCGGCGTGGGGGCGGCAAGCAACCCCCTGAGGGCCTCGGCAAAATGAAAAAGCAGACTCGACATCCATCGTGAATCTACTCCACAATCCGCCGGCCACGACCCCTTCTGCCCGACGAGCATTGTCCATCACTCAATGGGCGAGCAGATTGAGTGTGTGTTGAGACATCTTCGAGTTCTGGCGGTGGTGGGCGTCATCGTCGCCGCGTGTTCTCATGACGTGCCGATCCGCATTGGCTTGGCCGGGCCGTTCTCGGAAGGCCGCGCCACATCCATGCTCCAATCCGCCGAGCTGGCGGTCCGCGAGATCAATGGGCGGGGTGGAGTCGGCGGACGCACGATCGAGTTGGTCGTGCTGGACGACAGCGCCGACACGGACGTCGCAGTGCGGGTCGCCCGTGAGCTATACGACACCGGGAATCTCATTGCCGTGGTGGGGCACCTGACGAGCGGTGCAACCCTTGCCGCCGCGCCCGTGTACGGCGGTGGGGACGACCCAGTCGTACAGATATCGCCTTCGGCCTCGAGTCCGCTCCTCTCCGACGCGGGCCCCTACACGTTCCGCATCTGCCCCTCCGACCTCGTACACGGATCACGGTTGGCCGAGTGGGCCAGGGCGCGGCTCGGCACCGAACGCGCAGCCGTGTTGTACGAGAACACCGACTACGGTCGCGGGGTCCGCGCGGCCTTTTCCGCCAGTTTCACGCAGCTGGGTGGAGAGATCGTCTCCGAAGATCCCTACGTCGAGGGGCTACCGGGGTTCGCTCCGTTTCTGGAACGCATACAGCGGCAAGGTGGTGCCGATGTGCTGTTTCTAGCCGGTCCGCAGGCAGGCGGCAGGAGGGTCGCGGCGACCATGGACAGCATCGGATTCAGGCCACAGATCATGGGTGGTGACGGACTCGTCGGGATCGAAGACGCCGACGACGCAGAGGGGATGCTGATTTCCACGGCCTACTTGCCCGACCGCCCGGGCGACCGCAACGCCGATTACGTGCGCGCCTATCGAGCGGCCTATCGCAATCAACTCCCCGACCATCGCGCCGCCGGCGCCTACGACGCCGTATACCTCCTTGCCGAGGCCCTCGAGGCGGTCGGCGCCGATCGGGAACGCATCCGCGAGTACCTGGCGCGAATCGGTAGCGACATCGAACCGTTCCAAGGCGTCACAGGACTCATCGCGTTCGACGGGAACGGCGATGTTCCCGAAAAAGACGTCGTCATCGGGCGTGTCTCCGGCGGGCGACTCACCGTGGCACCGGGCCAATGAGCTGGTTTCGTCGACTCAACACGCTGCGGCTCCGGGTCATCGTCGGTGAGGGGGCGCTCGTGTTGGGGACTGTGGTCATCGCCATATCCGGTATCGCTGCCTTGCGGCGCGTCGGCAGGACCGTTTCCGAAGAACTCCGAATGAATACGGTGCTGGCGCAAGAGAGCGGCGCGATGGCCACGGCGTTGTTCGACCAGATCCGTGCGGCCGAGCAATACCTCTCGGACCGGTCGCCGGACGTGCGTTCCCAGTATCGCGATGCCGGTGAGTTCGCCTACGAGAGCCAGCTCCGACTGCGATCAGTCGCCGGACTCGATCAAGACGACCGGCTGACCGTCAACCGGATCGCCGACGTGCATGCCCAGGCGGAGGCGTGGTATGGATATGTCCACGCCCTCCACGATCTGGGGCGGGGACAGCTTTCCACGACAGGGCAGGCGGCAGACTCGGCGCGCTCGCTGGCCACGACATTGATCGGCCATCTCCGGGATCTCTCAGCGCGCCAGGCGTCGGCGTCGGCGACGGCGGCGGAGGTACTGGTCGGCGTCACGAGGGACCGAGAGATCATCATGTGGCTGGTGATGGCGCTGGCGGCGATGATCGGCACCGCGATTCTGCTCGCCACCGTGCAGTCCATGGCATTGCCCCTGGCGCGGCTTGCGAACTTCGCTCGACGGTTGGGACAGGGGAATCTCCGCCCGGTGGAACTGGGATCCATGCCCCGGGAGCTCGACGAGCTCGGCGCCGCCATGAGGCAGATCGGCACCCACCTGCGATCCATCGTCGTCGAAGTGGCCCAGGAGAGTGATCGCATTCTCGGGGCCGCGGGAGATCTCTCGGCGATGAGCGAACAGCTCGCCTCGTCTGGCGGGCTCATTTCCACCGCCATGGTCGAGATGTCACAGGGGGCAAGAGCGCAGGTGGAATCCGTCAGACACAGTGAGGCCGCTACCGGTGCGCTCCAGACTTCGGCGGAGACAAACGTGCAAGTGGCCGGCAAGGTGGCGGACGTGGGCAGCCAGATCCACCGTCTCGCCGTCAGACACAGTGAGGACGTTGGCGCGGCCGGCACGACCCTCCTCGATCTTGGTGAGATTGTCCGACGGAGCGCCACGCAAGTCGATCGGCTGGCCGGGCTCTCCGCATCCATCGACGAGTTTGTCGACTTGATCAAACAGGTCTCGTCACAGACCAACCTGTTGGCGTTGAACGCAGCCATCGAGGCCGCACGCGCTGGTGAAGGGGGGCTCGGATTCGCGGTAGTAGCCGACGAGGTTCGACAGCTCGCCGACTCCAGTGCCGGCGCAGCCGACGCTGCCACCGCCACCATCAAGGAAGTCCTCCAGCAGGTTTCTCACGTCGCCGCAACGATGCAGGACGGACAGCGTCAGGTTGGCGGAATCGAATCGGTCGCCCACGGAGCCGCCCAGGCCCTCGAGGAGATCACCACAGCCGTGTCCGAAGTCCAGCAAGAGGCGCGAGTGGTGGAGCAGGCTGCACGAGCCAACCTCAGGACGGTCGAGCAGATCAAGACACTGTTGCGGAGAGTGTCCGACGCAGCCAAGTCGCAGGCCGCGGCGAGCGAGGAAGTCTCCGCGTCTGCCCAGGAGCAGAGCGCGTCCACCGAGGAGATCGCCGCTCAGGCGAGTGAGTTGACCCGAGCCGCCGAACAGCTCCAGTCACTCATAGGGGGATTGCGGATCTAGCGCTTCTTTTTCGCGCGCTTCGTCGCCCGCTTGGCTACCGTGGTCTTCTTGACCGTTTTCGTAGCCTTCTTGGCGGCGGGCGTCTTTTTGACGGCGGCCTTCTTCTTCACCACGCGCTTGGCTTTCGCGGTCCGAACGCTCTTCTTTGTGGCCGTCCTTGCCCGGGGCCTCTTGGCAGCCTCCTTGATCTCCGCCAACAGCCCCTCCCCCTCTTCGGACCCGAGCAGTCCGCGCCGCACGGCGTACTGGACGAGCTCGTTGGCGTCCGATTCCTGAAAGTCCCCCAATCCCGCCCCCGCCCGGATCATGTTCACGATGGCGTCCGCCACTGGGCTCCGGAGAACACTGGCGATCCCCGGCAGGCTCTCGAGGAGAGCCGAGATCTGCTGACCACCCAGTTGTGCTGCCATCGAGGCTCCTTCTCGGTTGGATTTCGGAGCGGCAACCTACGAAGTCCGGCCAGCCACGTCAAGCGCAGGGGGCTCGGTGGGTGGTGATTGCCTAAGTGGTTGAAAAACAAGAGTTTACGGAGAAACGGCGAGGAATCCGAGGCAGGAGACTCGCAGGGCGGGGACCCACACCCGTCCTCTGCAGATGCATCAGGGCATTTTTTCGGCTTTATTTCGGCTCGGCATCCGAGCGGGCCTGCTTCCGTCGGAGTTGGCCCTTCAGGGGCTCCTGGGCCCGCCGGAAAACCTCCCACTCCGATTGAGAGAGCATCTCGCCGAGGACCGCGCGGGTCCGCTGGTCCAGGGGCATGTCCAGGTGCATGTCCAGCCGGTAGTCCGCGCCGTCCGCACCGAATCCCTGCAGCCGAAACCCGGCGGGCAGGGGAACGACCGACGTCACCTCGACATTGGCGACCGGGACGTACGCGTCATGAGGGTTTGCCATCAGTCCTCCGGGGCGGGATCCATTGGGAGAGTTACCCTTAAGTCCACTCTGGTCAAGTCGTTTGAACCGGGATACATTGGGAATCCCCCTAAATCCGGGAGGGCTAGTGGGACGTCGCGGTATCAAGGAATTCCGGGCCGACGAAGCTTTGCAGCTGATCTTGGCGGATCGAGATCATGAAGCGCTCTTGTGTCCCAGCTGCGGCAGTGCCGAGATCGAGCGGACCCCCAAGCGGCGGGTCGCAACCGCCCGGTGGGACCGGCATCGTCAGGTCACGCTGCAGTGTGCCAAGTGCAGTCGGCGGGCAGTATACGTTCCTCGCAATGTGACCCAACCTTCCCATCCTGAATTGACTGTCTAGAAGAGGTGATGACGCGTGGCTGGTGATGCCATTCAGATGATGGGCACGGTGAAGGAAGTACTTCCCAACACTACCTTCAGAGTCGAACTCGAAAACGGTCATGAGGTCCTCGCATATGTTTCCGGCAAGATGCGAAAGCACTATATCCGCATCCTCCGGGGTGATCGTGTGTCCGTGGACCTCTCACCTTATGATCTAACTCGCGGACGGATTACCTATCGGTACAAGTCCTGAGATTTAACCCCTGATGACGAAACCCCCGGCCAGTCCATTCTGGCCGGGGGTTTTTCATTGCTCCCCGAGCGGATTTCACACCCGCAATGCCCTCGTTCTCCGACTGTCTACTTCAAGATCGTAAACAGCCGTCCCCACCGTATGGCTGTCAGGAACGGCAGTGGGAGAATGCCGTTCTTGTTGTAGCTGTAATACACCACCAACGCCCGCCCCCGAATCCGATCCTGTCCCAAGAATCCCCAGTATCGGCTGTCGTAGGAGAAATCCCTGTTGTCCCCCATGGCCATGAAGGAATCTGCCGGCACCACCACCGGCCCCCAGTTCTTCAGCGTCGGACGGTAATCGTCCGCGCTCTTGCCGACCACGTAGCGGCGTTGCCACAGTCTCATTTTTGCATCCGCCGGATCGAGCGGCTCGTCAGACCGAACGACATAGGGCTCCTCCAACGGTTCCCCGTTCACGAACACGGCGTTGTTGCGCATCTCGATGGTGTCCCCCGACACGCCGACGAGGCGCTTCACCACCATGAGACCCCGTTCCTCCACAGACTCGAACACGACGATATCCTTCCGCCGTGGCGCGCGGAATCCCGGCAGGTGTTTCCTCGTCAATGGGATCTTGGCGCCGTAGATCGCCTTGTTCACGAAAAGCACGTCGCCGATCAGCAGTGTGTTCTCCATACTGCCGGACGTGATGTGAAACGCCCCGACCAATACGGTCCGCAGCACAAACCACAGGACCAACGCGATCGCTATCGACCGAGCCCAACTCATCGTCCGCTCGCGCGCGCTCTCGATCTTCTTTTCCTTGGCCATCAATCAGGGCGAGAGAAGACTCGACTCCAGCGAATTGCCGTCAAGAAGGGAAATGGGTGCAGCCCTTTCTTGTCGTAACTGTAGTAAACAAACAGGGGCTTGCCCCGGATACGGTCGCGCCCGAGAAAGCCCCAGTACCGACCGTCGTACGAATTGTCACGATTGTCGCCCATCACAAAAACCGAATCCGGCGGGACCACCAGCGGTCCCCAGTTCTTCAGCGTGGGCCGATACGAAGTCCGGTCCACATCGCCGACCAGGTGCCCGCGTTGCCAAGCCCGCATGCGCGGATCCCGTTGGTCACCGCTGTTGCCCCGCACCACGTACAGCTCATCCAGCGGTGCGCCGTTCAGGAACAGGACGTTGTCCCGCATCCCGATAGTGTCCCCCGGCACGCCCACAATGCGCTTCACCACACTGATGCCCGGATCCTCCACCGAGTCGAACACCACGATCTCCCCCCTTACAGGGTCACGAAACGCCGGGAGTCGCTTGCCGAGAAGGGGCACTTCCGCACCATACAGCGCCTTGTTGACAAACAGAAAATCCCCAACCAACAGGGTGTTCTCCATGCTCCCCGAAGGAATGCGAAACGCCTGCACGAGCAAGCTGGTCAGCATGAACCAAATGACCAACGCGACGGCCAGCGACTTGATCCACTCCCACGCAGTCTGCCCGCCCGACTTCGGCTCCACGCGCACGACCGGCTTTTCGGGTGTCGCGTCCACTTGCGGCTCGTCCGCGCGCTTCGTCACTATCCCCGCCCTCGGCTATTCCTCAACGTTCTACCCAATCGGCAATGAAGATGTTCGTATCACCCTCCACTGCTCCATGACGGTTGGAGGCAAACGCGAGTTTCGTGCCATCGGGTGAGAACATCGGGAACCCGTCGAACACGTCGGTGAACGTGACCTGACGGAGATTGGATCCGTCCAGGTTGACGAGAAAGAGATCGAAGTTCCGCGACCGTGGGTCGTCGCGGATGACGTGGTGGTTCGACGCGAAGATGATGCGGTTGCCGTCGGGGTGAAAATACGGAGCGAAATTCGCACCGCCCAGATTGGTGAGCTGCCGCTGCTCCGAGCCATCCGCATTCATCACCCAGACTTCCATCTCGCTGGGACGCACCAAGTTCTGTGCGAGGAGACGCCTGTAGTCTGCTTCCTCATCCGCCGTGGTCGGATGCCAGGTGCGATACACGATCTTCGAGCCGTCCGGCGAAAAGAACGGTCCGCCGTCATACCCTACCGCCGTGGTGAGCCGTTGTACGTTCGACCCGTCCACATTCATGGTATAGATGTCGAGGTCGCCGTCCCGCGTGGAGGTGAAGACAATCGTCTCCCCATCCGGCGACAACGTCGCCTCGGCATCGTAACCCGGTTCGGTCGTCAACCGAACGAGATCGCTTCCGTCGGGGAGCGACGTGTATACGTCGTGGTCGCTTATGGGCCACACATATCCCTGGGAGTAATCCGGCGGCGGCGGACAGGCCTCGTCCGCGTGGAACGTGCTGGAGTACAGAATGCGCTCGTCGTTTTGGTAGTAGAAGCCGCACGTGGTGCGGCCCAATCCGTTGGACACCCGACGTACGTCGCTGCCGTCGATGTTGATGGTGTACTGCTGGTCGCAACTCTCGGCATCACCGGTGCGCTGAAAAATCAGGTGCCGGCCGTCCGAAGAGAAGTACGCTTCCGCGTTCTGGCCATCGAAGGTGAGCTGCTGAAGGTCGGTGAAGAACTGCTCTGCCGGCTCGGCATCGCGGGCGATCGCCCGGGGCTCGCCGCCAGGCTCTCCGCACCCGACCAACACCAGGCACAGACCCATGGCAGCACGCGCAAGCGATTGGGTATGTCGTGTGTTCACTGCTCTGTCAATCCTTCGTGTTAGGGCGAAAATCGGCCCCCGACCGGTTACCCGATGCAGGGGCCTTACAATTATAGGGAGCGGCCACGTCCTTCCCAAGGGCCTAGCCACGGGAGGCTCTCCTCAGAAGAATACCCCGAAATCGATCCGTACCCCGGTACCCTTCGCCTTTCGGAAGAACCCTCCCAGGGACTGTCCCGCCACCTGGAAAAACACGTTGCGGGCCTCGACGGCGAACCCACCAGAGAAGCCCACCTCCTGGTGCCCGCCCAGGATCAGGCCCGCACGGAGCGGCAAGTGCCGCACGAACCTCCACGTGGTCCCGAGATCCACCGTGAGGGGCGTTTCGAAGTCGCCGCTCACCGGCATCGTCGCAACCGCGTCCAACTGCAGGATCGCATTCGCCCAGGCGCCGACGCTGAAGCGGATGATCTGGGGCAATTTCACATCCACGTCCACCGTGTCGGCAACCGCGAACTCCAGGGCTTCGAAGGCGTCGGGGAGGTCGTCGCGGGGGTCGGCCGTCGCCACAATCAGGCTCGCCGTGTCGCGCTCCACCCCCGGGACGGACACCGATCCCAGGTTGGCGAACATCGCCTCGAACGAGAACCCGTTGGTGGGCCACTCCATGCGGATCAGGAAGTCGCCCACGACACTGCTGGGGGCGTTCTGGACTCGATCGAAGAAGTCGTCCACATCGGTGAGCGGCGTCTCGAATGTCTCGAATGCGAGGTCGGCAATGATGCTGTCGGCTCCGGCGCGCACCGCGGTGCTGCTCCCCAGCTGCGGTCTCGCCTGAATTAGCAATCCCGGGCGCACGAGCCGGCCACCGAACCCGAGGGCCAAGTGCATCCCGTCCTCCGTGCCCAGAGGACCAAACCGCAGCACCGCGTGGGCTCCGAGCTCGGCAGTCCCGAGACCGATGCCACCCGACCCCGCCAGATCGAACAGGTCCTGGGTGAGATTCCCGTCGCGGAACAGCGCCGCCGCCTCATCGGCGATGAACCCGGATCCGTACCCCCGTGCCTGGGCCGAAAACCCCAGGGAGAAATGCCGGCCGAACGGGCCCCCCAGATAGAAGCCACCTTCCCCCTGGCTGGCGACGCGCACACCCTTCCCCTCCGGAATGAGCCCCGTGACGTCGAGAATGTCGCCCGGCAGAAGCTCGGAGCCGTTCGTGGTGTCAGCGAGGAACGCCAGCGCACTGATGTCCGCCAGGTTCAGCACGGAGTTCTCGCCGGTGCCACCCACCGAGAAGACGAATCCCCAGTGGGGAATCATGACGTGCCGAAACGGATCGACGCGGAACGACGACGGGCGCCGATATCCGATATCCACGCGCGCGGCCTGCGAGCTCTCCGACACCAATTGGGCGGATGCGTCCGTCGCCGAGAAGGCGAGGACCGCTGCGATGACTACTGTGCGGCGCATCATTGTCCCCCCCGTTCCAGCCGGATTGTGACCGAAGCACTGACTGCGAGTTGATCGTCTGGACGGATCACGCCACGTCCCCCTCCTCCGCTGCCTGGCAGCAGCCTGATGCGAATACCTGCAGTGAACCATTCGCCCAGGAGCACCCGGCTCTCCTCGGCCGTGATGCTCACACTCACGGAGTCCACGGTGGGCGCCGTCGGCAGGCCTGCGGCGTCCACGGGCGGCGCGCTCACGGCAATCGTGTCGAGCAGGAATCCGCCCGGTTGCGTAAAGATGTCAACCGACTCGTCGAGAGAATCGGGAGCAAACGCCGTGGCCACCTCCACGCCGAACGACGTGAAGTTCTCCGCGCGAGCGACTCCACTGATATCCACGATCCGGTCCACGATGTCGTCGATCTCCTCACCCTCGAGGTCCACGCCCTCGACTGGCTCGTTGGGAACGTCGAACTCCACACCCGCGAGCGGAATGGTGAAGTCCATACCCACGACCACGCTGTACTGTATGTCGACGATGTCTCCCAACAGGATCACCCCGGAGGACCCGTCGTTCGCATCGGCGATGCCGGAGGCCACGAACGCGACGCGTTCGTCGTCGAGGAGAATGTGGGTCACGCGATCCACCAACTCCGCCGCGCCAACACTCACACTCGTAGAGCCATTGCGCGGAACGTCCAAGGTCGTCTCGCCGGCGTCGGCGATCCTCACCAAGATCGGCGTCCCGCCCGCGTCGGTCTCGTAGATCAGATTCCCGCCAACGTCCCGGAACAACGTGTCGGCATCGACCCGCACCGCCCCGATGGTGACGTCGTTCAACACCACAGGCACATCGGCGGTGTTGCTCACGACCATGGCGACGGTCGCCGAATTGAGGGTGGACTGCTCGATGACGTCCTCGAAGTCGTCGAACTCCAGATCATCCGCATTGAGCTCTTCGGCTTCCTCCACCAAAAAGCTCTCGCTCAGGTTGTCGAGGGCCACCGAGGCCAGCGTCATGGGACGGAAGGTCAGGTCGGTTGCCAACGAGGATCCCAGTACCGGAACGCACGCCCCGAACGCCACGGACGGGATCACTTCGACGAACTCGCTGTACGACGCACCGTTGGCGTTGACCGAGTCGATGACGGTGTTCCCGGCGCCAACGAACACGTTCGTCGGCATCGCCACCACCGTGTTTCCGAGGGAATCCACCACCGACACGTTCACCGTGGCATCGCAGATCGTGCCGTTCGCCATGCTCCGTACCACCCACCCCGTGCTCACGGTGGCAGATACTACGTCGGACCCCGCCGGCGTCGCAAACCGCAGCGAATCCTGGGGGTCGCCGGGGGCCATCATGCCGGGTGCGGGGAGTGCGATCGAAGTTGTGACCTCTTCAGTCACCAGCACGTCGGTGAAATCGAACGACACGTCCTCCTCCTGCACCAGGACACTCAAGAGGCCGTCCGGGGTGGTGACGGTGTCACCGTTGTCCAAGAACTCGGCGACCATGAACGACGTGTCGACAATGGGTATCACCCACCCGATCGTGTCCAGCTGCCCCCGCCCAAGCTGCTCGCGCGCCTCGGTGACGGACCCGGGCTCGCACCCGAGAATCACCCCTCCGAGGAGCGCGGCGCCAAATATCGGACTCAGAATCCGTCGGTTCATAGAAGCTTCCAGTCTGTGTAAAGCCGTCCCGCGTCGCGACAGCGCGGCGCAGACCCTGGGAACAAGCGGCTAGGCTTAATCGCCACAGCAACTTACGCCACCGGGAACGCCGCAAGTTTCGGTATTCCGGGCCGTGAGTCAAGTGCCCACGTCACATTTTTCCTGGTCTTTCAGGGGTCGAGGGGTCGCGAGGAGCAAAAAAAGGCTGCCGCCCGGTCGGGCGGCAGCCCGGAGAGACTACTCCTCTCCCATAAAGGGGTACGGGTAATCCGTCGGCGGGACCGAGAGCTCCTTGATCGTTCGGGCCGAAACCCACCGCATGAGGTTGAGCATCGAGCCGGCCTTGTCGTTGGTGCCGCTGGCCCGGCCACCACCGAAGGGCTGCTGCCCCACCACGGCGCCGGTGGGCTTGTCGTTGACGTAGAAGTTGCCGGCGGCGTGCCGCAGGGCGCGGTTGGCCTGGCGGACCGCGGCCCGATCGTTGGCGAACACCGCACCCGTGAGGGCGTACGGCGACGTGTTGTCGAGCACCTCCAGGGTCTGCTCCCACTCCGCGTCGTCGTACACGTACACCGTCACCACCGGGCCGAAGATCTCCTCACACATCGTCCGGAAGTCCGGGGTGTGGGCCAGGATGACGGTGGGCTTGATGTAGAACCCCTCGGAGTCGTCGTAATCGCCGCCGACCAGGATGTCCGCATCGCTCGACTCGCGGGCATAATCCAGATACCCGGTGATATCCGAGTAGGCCGAGCGATCGATCACCGCCGCCATGAAGTTCCGGAAGTCCACCGGGTCGCCCATGGCGATGCCTTCCACCTCCGCTACCAGCCGGTCTTTGATTGTGCTCCAGATACTCTTCGGGATGTAGACCCGAGAGACGGCGCTGCACTTTTGTCCCTGGTACTCGAAGCTCCCGCGGATGATGGCCGTGGTGAGCGCGTCGGGATCCGCACTGGGATGGGCGATGATGAAGTCCTTGCCGCCCGTCTCTCCCACCAAACGGGGATAGGATTTGTAGCGGTCGATGTTCGTGCCCACGGTGCGCCACATGGACTGGAACACCCCGGTCGACCCCGTGAAGTGGACGCCCGCCAAGTCCCGGTGATTGAGGGCCACTTGGCTGATCGTCGAGCCGCTGGCGGGAACGAAGTTGATGGCGCCGGGGGGCAGTCCTGCGGCCTCGAAGAGCCGCATCAGGTAATAGCCCGAGAATACCGTGGACGACGCAGGTTTCCACAACGAGGCGTTGCCCATGATGACGGGGGCGGTGGGCAGGTTACCGGCGATCGATGTGAAGTTGAACGGGGTCACCGCCAGCACGAAGCCCTCGAGAGGCCGGTACTCGATCCGGTTCCACATGCCAGCCGGAGACAGGGGCTGCTCTTCATACAGGCGCTCGGCGAAGTGCACGTTGAACCGGTAGAAATCCACAAGCTCGGCGGCAGCATCGATTTCCGCCTGATGCACGGTCTTGCTCTGGCACAACATCGTCGCGGCGTTGAGCGTGGACCGCCACGTGGTGGCCAGCAGATCGGCGGCCCTCAAGAAGACGGCCGCCCGGTCCACCCAGTCCCACCGGGACCACTCCTTGTAGGCCTCGGTGGAGGATCGAATAGCCGCCTCGACATGCTCGGCACCGGCCCGGTGCCAGCGGCCGAGCTTGTGCCCGTGGCGATGGGGCATGACCGCATCGACCAAATCGCCCGTGTGGATCTCCTCGCCCCCAATGATGACAGGGATCTCGATCTCTTCGGACGCCATCGTCTGGAGCTTGTCCTTCAGCTCCTGCTTCTCGGGACTGCCCGGCGCGTACGAAAAGACCGGCTCGTTGACGGGGATCGGAACCTGGATGTCGCTCATGCCCATATGCTCCTGTATCACGGTGACGGACCGCGCCCGTACCGTGCACATCGTAGGTTATCTGAAGAAATAATTACGCCCTGGCGAAACGGGCGCACTAAAAATGTACCGGAGTACCCGGTTGGTCTACTCCGAAAGAAACGGCCGGCCCCACCGAGGTGGGACCGGCACGATTTTCAGAACAACAGGTGCAGCTCCAAGAGGAGCTCGTCCCGCTGGGGGAGAGCCAAAGCCAGGTTTTCCGGAATGTCATCGCGCAGCACGTAGAACCCGGACACCTGGAAGTAGGGAAAAGGGAACAGCTCGAGCCCGAAGCGGGCCCGCACCCGCTCGTCTTCCGGCCGATCGACGTCCCGATCGTGGAAGCCGTATGTGACCTTGGCGTTCACGCCCTGGCGGATGAGGAGATTGCCCTCCCCGTACGCCACGAGCTCCTCCACATCCGGACCTTCGCCGCTCGCGCCCTGGACGTAGTCGACTTTGCGCGAGGCTGACGCCCCGAGACGGAACCGACGGCCCACCCACGCGGCGGTCCCCGTGACTTGCTTGCCGTCGTTGCTCTCGGTGGCTCCGCGACTCCCGTTGGTGACCGAGGCCTGAATGGACCACCGGCCCGGCTCGATCCCCACCTCGACCCCCTGGTCCGCCGCCAGCATCGTGAAGCCGGTGAGCTCGCGAATGAATTCCTGATCGTCGAGAATGCGCAAGCCGGACGGCAGGAAGAAGGTCCCGACCTTCGCATAGCCCTGAATCTCGGGAATGTCGACGAGGGCAAAGAACTCCCGCGACGTGGCTCCGCCCGGCGCAAGGGTCTCATCCAGGTAGAGCGTCAATTTGTCACTGAGGAGCTTGGCCTCGATGTACAGGTTCGCCCGGTTGATGTTGAGCGCCGTACGCGGCGCATCATCCCGGGCGGTGGCGTCGGAGAGCAGCGCCGATGCCGTCAGGCGAAAGTCGGCACCCATTCTGATAAAATCGTTGAGGGCCCGGTTCTGGAACTGAAACCCCTCGGTGGTCATTGGCAGCGATGCCCCGGCGTAGACGACGCCAAAGTCGTTCCGCATCCCACCGCCGGTGCGATTGACGTGACACGCGGAGCACTTTTGGCCGGTGCGAACGGCGAGGTACGGCTCCCGCTCTGCCAGGAGCTGATCCGGTGTCAACAGGGCCAACGCGAGCGCCACCCAGCTAACGGACTGACGTAGACGAATCATTCGATCTCCTTGTGAAGGCACATGCCGACGCGTCTCAATTGGAACGGGCGCTGCCCTCTATCCACGCGCGAATGAGATCGATCTCATCCCGTGAAAGAGGTGAGCGCCCGAGGGGCATCCGGCTCCCACTTCCCCCCGCGTCCAGGTGGGTACCCTGGACCTTGTGGACCAGGTAGCTGTTGTCGGGCTGATTGGGGGTCACGCGGTTCATGCTGGGAAGCTCCCGGGATGCCACGTTCACCACGTTGGAAAACGTTTGGCCGACACCCAGATTCATGCCCTGCGCCGGACTCGCTCCGGCGTGGCAACCGGGTAACGCGCAACTGCCCGAGAGAATCGGCTGCACGTCCTCGAGCGTCACCGGGCTGTCGCCCTCGAATTCGTCCAGTCCCGTTCCATCACCGGCACATGCCACACCCGCTACCCATCCGACCGCTGCAATCAGACGAGATAATCGCATGGACCTGTCCTTTCACATTGAGGGTTTACGTCCAGCCCGTGTGAAACGCACGAGCCGCTAAAACGCCATCCTGCCAATCCAACAGCCGGTCGCCCAAAAACGTTGCGGCCCCGCGCATTGGCAGGGTGCCAGCGCACAGGGCTGCAATGAGGGGTCGAAAGCCGCCAAAGGTGGGAAGCGGCTCTTCGCCTGAGCCAGCCGAGATGTGTGTCGCCTTTCTCCATTCGCTGGCAAGCCACAGGCGTTTTGGTAGTTTGATATGCAACCTCGGTGCCAGATCACGGTTTGTGCTTGTAAGTGATTATATCACAATAGATTAAGCAAGATTCATCCCGGTGGGGTCATCCGGCCGCTGTCATCTGGCGAGGACGCCCCGACCCCGAATGAACCCGACGCCGTGCAGACGTGACCCGACTCATTGCTCGGTGTGTGTGCGAGGAGACAGACGATGCAAACGAGATCACTGGGGCCCGGTGCCCCCGACGTCGCCGCCGTCGGCTTCGGCGGGATGCCCCTGTCCACCGATGGCCGTCCGGAGGAAGCGGTGGGCATCCGCGTCATCCACGCGGTGATGGACGCGGGGGTCACCCTCCTCGACACGGCCAACGTGTATTGCCTGGACGACGAAGACATCGGTCACAACGAGCGCCTCTTTGCCAAGGCTCTCGATTCCTGGCCCGGATCCCCGGAGGACATCGTCGTAGCGACGAAGGGCGGCATGACGCGTCCCGGGGGACGGTGGGATTACGATGGCCACCCGGACCATCTGCAGCAGGCCTGCGAGCGTTCGCTCCGGGCACTCGGCGTCGAGTGCATCGACCTGTATCAATTCCACACGCCGGATCCCAGTGTGCCCTTCGCCGAAAGCGTGGGCGCCTTCGCCCGCTTGCAGGAAGAGGGTAAGATCCGCTACGTGGGCTTGTCGAACGTCACGGTGGAGCAGATCGAGGAGGCCCGGTCGATCGCGCCGGTGGCGGCGGTGCAAAATCGCCTCAATCCGTTCTTCCGCGAAGCCGTGGAAACCGGCGTCGTGCAGCACTGCGCCGAGCACGGCATCGGGTTTCTCGCCTACAGTCCCGTGGGTGGCGGTCGGCTCCACAAGAAGCTGCCCTCGCACCCGGTTGTCGGCCCCATTGCCAAGCGCCTCGGTGCATCCACCCATGCGGTGGTGCAGGCATGGGTCCTGGCCCAGGGGCCCAACGTCATTCCCATCCCGGGCGCCCGCACCGTCGAGCACGCCCTCGACTCCATCAAGTCGGAGACTCTCGAGCTGACCCCGGAGGATCTCGCCGCCATCGACGTGGCGGAGTTCTCGATTGCGAGATAGGTGAGTTCCGGGGAACGGGTCTCCGAAAATCCTGAAACACGGCATTTGTCCCTTTCGCGCGCTGCGGTTCGCTTCAGGGCTGGGTGTCAGGAACAGTCCTGACTTGCGACCCAACGCGCGCTGCAGTGACAAACGCCGCGCTTCAGGATTTGGCGGCACCGATCCCATCTCACTGCGCCTGTCTCGCCGTTTACCTTTCCTCAGATGAAAATCGCCACGTGGAACGTCAACTCCATCCGCGCCCGTGAGGAGCGGTTGCTCGGCTTTCTCGAGCGGGAACGACCCGACGTGCTGTGCCTGCAAGAACTCAAGGTGACGGACGAGGATTTCCCGTTCGAGTCCGTCGACGCGATGGGATACCACTCCCACGTCCACGGCCAGAAGACGTACAACGGCGTGGCCATTCTCACCCGGCACGAGGCCACGAACGTCGTTCGGGGCATCGGCGACGACGTGGACGACCCGCAGGCACGGCTGATCCGCGCCGAAGTGGAGGGGATCTCGTTCTGGAACGGCTACTTCCCCAACGGGAAAGAGGTAGGGTCGGACAAGTACGACTACAAGCTCAACTGGATGGCGCGGCTCCTCGATGCCCTGGGGCACACCGCATCACCGTCCGACGCCGTCGTCCTGTGCGGCGACTTCAATGTGGCGCCCGACGACCAGGATGCCGCCAACCCCGAGAGGTGGCGCGACAGCGTGTTGTGCCACGCCGATGCCCGGGCCGCGTTGGAGCGGCTCCGCGATTGGGGATTGGTGGACGTATTCCGGATGCACCACCCCGACGGGGGGGTGTACTCCTGGTGGGATTACCGGATGCTGGCCTTCCCCAAGGGCGACGGGGTGCGGATCGACCACATCTTCGCCACCGACCCCGTGGCCGGCCGCTGCCGCGCCGCCCGGGTCGACCGGGACGAGCGCAAGGGCAAGAAGCCTTCAGACCACGCGCCCGTCATTGCCGAGTTGGGCTAAGCGTATCCTTAAAGAAGAGCGCCACCCTTTTGGGGGTGGCGCTCCGAGGGTCTCTCAAATGGCCAGGGACGGAATTGAACCGCCGACACGCGGATTTTCAGTCCGCTGCTCTACCAACTGAGCTACCTGGCCGAGGGACGAGAATAATAAGCCCCTTCGCACCTCGCGCAATTCCTGGGACGACCACATCTTAGGGCTTCACGCCGGAGCACGCCCGGCGGGCTCATCAACCAACGTGGGAGGAACGGAAATGTCCGCGAAGCTTGGTAGACTCGCTCTTGCCGTCCTGCTGACTGCCATCCTGGCGGCGCCGTCGGTCGCCCAACAGACAGGCCGTGTCGAGGGAACCGTCGTCAAAGCCGAAGACGGCCAGCCGGTGGGCGGTGTCACGGTCAGCGTGTTGGGCACCGGGATCGCCACCGTCACGGGAACCGACGGTGCTTACGTGCTCCAGCGGGTTCCCGCCGGGGAACACACCCTGCTCTTCCGCTGGCTCGGCTTCCAGCCGCATCAGGAGTCCGTCACGGTTCGCGCAGGCGCAACCCAAACCGTTGACACCCAGCTCGCCCCCCAGGCGATCTCCCTCGGGGAGATCATCGTGTCGGGCGCGTCACGCACCCCGGAGCGGGTCGTGGACGCCCCCGCAGCCGTGGTGGCCATCAGTCCGGTCAAGCTCCGCAACCAGGCCGTCACCGGCCAGGTGCCGCGCGTCTTGAGCCACTCGCCGGGCGTCGACATCGTGCAGAACGGCGTGAACGACTTCAATGTGAATGCCCGGGGTTTCAACTCGTCACTCAACAGGCGTGTCCTCGTGATGCAGGACGGGCGGGATCTGGCGATCGCCTTCCTGGGCGCACAGGAATGGAACGGCATGTCCCAACCCCTCGACGACATCTCCTTGCTGGAAGTCGTCCGAGGCCCGGGATCGGCCCTCTACGGGGCTAACGCGTTCTCCGGTGTCATCAACATCACGACCCCCCCGGCCCGTGATGTCGTGGGCACCAAGGTCTCGCTGGGGGGCGGTGAGCTCGGCACGTTGCGCGGCGACTTCCGCCACGCTGGAGTGAGTCCCGATGGACGCATCGGCTACAAATTCAACCTCGGTTACTACCGCAGTGATTCGTGGACACGCTCGCGCACGGCGTTCGACGGATCCGACGCAGCAGCCGAGTACGCCGAAGCGACTGACGAAGAAGTCATCACCGGCGAGCTGAGTTGTGCGGGATTGGACAATTGCCTCAACATCGAGTCGCGCCCCCTCGAAGGACAGACGGCCGACGGCACGACGGGCATCGCCTCCGGCGATCCCGATCAGCTACAGAACATGTATGGATCGGTGCGGTTCGACCTGTATCAGGACAATGGTGCGATGTTCACCGTTGAGGGCGGCGCCAGCAAAGTGGAAAACGAAGTGTTCGTGACCGGTATCGGCCGCGTGCAAGTCACCAAGGCACTCAAGCCGTGGGCACGCGTCGCCTGGGCCAGCGATCGTTACAACATTTTCGGATGGTACAGCGGCCGTAACTCGTTGGATCCGCAGTACGCGCTCTCGGCCAACCTGCCGCTGGAGGAGTCCTCGGCCATCTTCCACCTCGAAGGACAATACAACCGCTCGTTCGCGGAGGACAAAGCCTCCGTCGTCCTGGGCGCCTCCTACCGTAACTACAACGTCAATACCGACGCCACGTTGATGCTGCCGACGAACGACGATCGGAGCGATGACTACTACTCGGGCTACGGCCAGGTCGAGTACGACGTCACGCCCCAGTTGCGCCTCGTGGCGGCGGCCCGGGTCGATGGCGGCACGCTGTTCGAAACCCAGTTCTCGCCCAAGGGCGCCATCGTGTTCAGCCCGACGGAAGACCACTCGATCCGCGCTACGGTGAATCGCGCGTTCCAGACCCCAAACTACTCCGAGTTCTTCCTGCGCGTGCCGGCGGGACAGCCGCAAGCCGACCCCGCGTTCCTCGAGCAAAGTCTCGAGGCGTATTACGCGGGCATGCTGGCGTCGCCCTTCGGTCCGTTGCTCGCCGGGCTCAATCTCCCCACCGACATTCCCTGGGACTTCGCCACCGAGACGCCGGTTCTGGCGTTGGGCAACTCGGCGCTGGACGTGGAGACGGTCACTGGGTGGGAAGTCGGCTACAAGGGCACGATCGCCGACCGCGCGTATGTCAGCGTGGACCTGTACTTCAACCAGTTGAGCAACTTCGTCACCGACCTGCTGCCGGCGGTGAATCCGGCCTACCCGTGGTTCGACATCACGGACGGCACCGACATCGTCGCCAACCTCCAGGGCATCCTTGGCGTCCTGGCGGACAACGGTATCCTCCCCGATCCCCTCGACCCCAGCAACCCGGCCACACAAGCGGCAGGACTGCTGGCGGGCTATCAGGCGTTGGCGGCGAGCCCGGTTGGAACACCGGCCCTCTCAACGCTCAACGGCGTGCCCGCGATCATCGTGTCGTATGCCAATGCGGGTGAGGTTGACGAGCGGGGTGTGGAATTCGGCTTCGGCTACGGCTTCACGCCGGAGTTTCGCGTCGACGCCTCGTACACGTTCTTCGACTTCGACGTGGAAGATCAGGCCGCCGGCGACGTGTTGCTGCCGAACACGGCCAAGCACAAGGGCACCATGTCGCTGACGTACACCGGTATGCAGGGATTCGATGCGGGGTTCGACGCCCGGTTCGTGGACGGTTACGAATGGGCCGCCGGCGTGTTCTCCGGCACCATTCCGTCGAGTCAATTCCTCGATCTGAGCGTGGGGTACCGTGTCAATAACTTCGTACGGTTGTTTGCCAACGCGACGAACCTGTTGGACCAGCAACGCTTCCAACTGTACGGTGGATCCGTTCTCGGTCGGCGGATTCTGGCGGGTGTGACGGCGACGTTCTGACCGTCACTACAGCGCTCCAACTCGGGCGCGTGGGGGTATCGAGCTCTTGTTGCTTCGATCACCTCACGCGCCCGCTGTTCGTTCACTAGCTTCCCACCGTCAGTGAGATGGACACCCACCCGAAGTACACGGGAACTGCTCATGGCCGATCCACCAGAGGGAAAGCGAATCGCCACCCGGGAGGCCTACTCGGGTCGCCTGCTCAGCGTCGCCGTCGATACGGTACAGAACCCGGCCGGCCAGACGGTGGAGCTCGAGATGGTGCGACACCCGGGGGCTGCCGCCATCGTCCCCTTCGTGTCCAGCCTCGACGGGGAGGACCCACACATCCTGCTGCTGCGGCA
>JBDHHA010000044.1:0-27040 GCA_039589615.1 Gemmatimonadota bacterium | reverse complement strand
GGGGAGCCAGCGGATGGAGCACCGTCTGCTGACGGTGCTCCATCAACCCCCACCTCCCAATGCGACCGGGGAGACTCGAACTCCCACGGGTTTCCCCACAGGATCCTAAATCCTGCGCGTCTGCCAATTCCGCCACGGTCGCAATTGTCAAAAAAGTATGAGAAACGCCGCCGCGGTGACACCCGCGGCGGCGTTTTGGAGGGACGTCTGTCTCGTGCTACGGCCAGATGCCGTGTCTCGTGCTACGGCCAGATGCCGCGCTCCAGCGTGACCGCGGCGACCCGTGTAACGGCCAGCACGTAGGCGGACGTCCGGAGGTCGACAGGCTCGAGCTTCCCATCCGTCAAGCCGCGCTCCTTGCGGGCCGCATTCAGCTTGTCGAGTGACTCGTTGATCTCCTGCTGCGCCCCCATGACCGCATCGGTGGCGCGGTTCATCTTCCGCAACAGCTTCTGGTTCACCACATCCTCGTCCCACTGCTCGTTCTCGATGTTCTGGACCCACTCGAAGTAGCTCACGGTCACGCCGCCGGCATTGGCGAGGATGTCCGGCAGGACCGGAATGCCCCGGTCGAACAGGATCTTGTCTCCCGCCGGCGTAGTCGGTCCGTTGGCGGCCTCGGCAACCAGTTTGGCTTGCACGGTGTCCGCGTTGTCCCCGCGGATCTGGTTTTCCAGCGCCGCCGGGATGAGGATGTCGCACGGTACCGCGAGAATCTCCTCGTTGGTGATCGTCTTGGTGCCGGCGAGGCCCACGACCGATTTGGTCTTCTGCTTGTGGGCAATGGCGTCCGCCGGGTCGAACCCGTCGGTGCTCACGATGCCGCCGCGGGAGTCGCTGACCGCGATGATCTTGGCGCCGGCTTCCGCATACAACTCGGCGGCAATGGAACCGGCGTTGCCGAACCCCTGGACCACCACCGTGGCATCCTTCACGGACGTCAGTCCGTCCACCAAGCCCGATGCCAGCGCCTGCTGGGTGGAGAAGAGACAACCCCGGGCAGTCGCCTCGCGGCGTCCCAGGGATCCCCCCATGTCCACCGGCTTGCCCGTCACCACGGGAAGGTTGTTCTCGCCCGGGTGCATCATGTCGTAGGTGTCGAAGATGTGGGCCATCGTCCCCGAGGTGGTGTTGACGTCGGGGGCGGGGATGTCGGTGTGGGGTCCGATGTTGTCTCCCAAGGCACTGATGAAGCGCCGCGTGATCTTGCGGACGTCTGTGGAGGTGAGCTCCTTGGGGTTGCAGACCACCCCCCCCTTGGCGCCGCCGAACGGCACGTCCACGACGGCACATTTCCAGGTCATCCACGACGCCAGGGCCCTGACCTCGTCCACCGTCACGTCCGGATGGTACCGGATGCCCCCTTTGCCCGCCCCCCGAGCCCTGTTGTGTAAGACCCGGTAGCCCACAAAGTTGTGAACCGAGCCGTCGTGCATGAGGATGGGGAACTCGACGTGGATCACCCGGTCGGGCAGCTTCAGGTAATCCATCAGGCCGGCTTTGAGGTCGGGAATGTATCGGACGGCGTGGTCGAATTGCTGCTGGGCGATGCGGAAAGGATTGAGGTCCTCACCCTGTGCGTTTGTCACGGGAGCCTCCTGGTCCTTGGTCATGGACCGAAGCGTATTGGGGTCGGTTTGTATGTGAATCCTAGCAGCGGTACCCGAAGTGGCAATGTCCGGCAGTCTACCAACCCGAGGAGTGTGGTGGGGATTAACCGGAGGTGAAAGGAAATTCAAAGAGAGAAGGGAGCTAGGTCCCGTCCAAGGAACGCCAGAGGTACCAGGCGGCGTAGCTGCGAAACGGCTTGAAGCGATCCCCGAGCGCCGCCAGCTCGTCGGTCCTCACGGCATACACGTTGGCCGCCGCGCGCTGGATGCCGACGTCGCCCACCGGCCAGATGTCGGGGCGTCCCAGGGCGAAGATCATCACCATCTGCGCCGTCCACGGGCCGATGCCCTTGATGGCGACGAGCCGCGCGCTCACCTCGTCGTCGGCGAGGCGGGGCAGCTCATCCAGCTCACCCCGCACCATGGACTGGGCGACCGTGCGGAGACACTCGGTCTTGGCCTTGGAGAGCCCCAGTTTCCACAGGGTGCTCCGCCGCACGCGGGCCAACCGGGCGGGGTCGAGCCCCACGCGCTGTTCGATCCGTCCGAGGATCGCCCGTGCGGCGTGTACCGACACCATCTGCGAGACCACCGCCCGGGCCAGCGCCTCGAACAGGGGCCGTTTCCCGACGGGGGCCGGCCCGATGCGCTTCATGAGACCCCGCATGTGCTTGTCCCGGCCGAGAACCCGCGCTACGCCATCCATGGCAGGCAATTCTAACACGGTGTGAGTACCTTTGGGCGCTGAACAGGGCGCCCAATTCGATCCCCAACACACCCCCGAAGTCGAGGATGGTCCCGTGCGTCTCTCCAACATGATTACTGCCGTCGACGCGCACGCCTGTGGTGAGCCGGGCCGAGTCATCACGGGGGGTGTCCTGGACGTTCCCGGCAAGACGATGTTCGAGAAGATGACGTTTCTCGAACAGCACGCCGATGGCTTGCGCAAGCGCATGCTGCGGGAACCGCGCGGCTATCCGGCCATGTGCTGCAATGTCATCCTGCCCCCCACCGATCCGGCGGCCGACGCAGGGTTCGTCATCATGGAGCAGACCGAATACCCCGCCATGTCCGGCACCAATACGATCTGCGTGACGACCGTGCTCCTCGAGACGGGCATGTTACCCGCTCGGGAGCCGGTGACGGAGTTGACGTTGGAGACGCCGGCGGGGCTCATTGGCGTGCGGGCCGATGTGTCGCACGGCAAGGTTACCAACGTCACCTTCGAGAACGTCCCGGCGTTCGCCACGCACCTCGATGCGACGGTCGACGTGCCGACCTTGGGACCGGTGACGGTGGACGTCGCCTGGGGCGGGATGTTCTACGTCATCGCCGACGCCGACGCGCTTGGTATCGAGCTGGTGGCCGACGAGGGGAAGGAAATCGCCCGGCTCGGTGAGATGATCCGCGCAGCGGCGGCGGAACAACTCCCGGTGGTGCACCCGGACAATCCGGCGATGGCGGGGATATCCATCAGCCAACTGTCGGGTCCACCCGTGCACCCCGACGCCCACCGCAGGAACGCCGTGGTGGTGTCCACGGGAACAGGCGACTGGGACAAGCCCCACACGTGGGGAGGAGCGTTGGATCGCTCGCCGTGCGGGACGGGGACCTGCGCGAAGATGGCGGTGCTCCACGCCAAGGGACAGCTCGGTCTCAACGAGGATTTTTGTCATGAGAGCGTGTTGGGGACGCTGTTTACCGGGCGTCTCATTCGCGAGGCGAAGGTGGGGGAACACGCCGCCGTGGTGCCCACGCTCAGCGGCCGAGCGTGGATCACGAGCCTGAGTCACTATGTCATCGACGACGAGGACCCGTTTCCGGAGGGTTTCACCGTGGGCGACATTTGGGGTCGCGTGTCCTGAGGAGTAGGGAAGCCATGGCACCGAGCAAGGAGATCTGCCCGCCGTACGAAAAAGGCGAATTCGAGGTCACAGACGGCCACCACCTGTACTACGAACGGTACGGACGGCCTGGGGGCCTTCCAGTCCTGTTCGTCCACGGCGGGCCGGGAGCGGGCTTCGACGAGGAAGACAAAGGATTCTTCGATCCAGACGTGTTCGACGTGCTCCTGTTCGAGCAGCGCGGGTCGGGACGCAGTAGACCGTTTGCCAGTCTCGACGCCAACAACACCGATGCCTTGGTGGACGACATCAACCGGCTGATGGCCGCCTTTGCCCTGGATAGAGTGTTGCTCTTTGGCGGCTCGTGGGGGTCGACCCTTTCGCTGGTGTATGCCATTCGCAACGTGGAGCGCGTCATGGGGATGTTGCTGCGCGGCATCTTCTTGGCCGATCGTGGAAGCATCGACCACTTCGTCAACGGTGGTGTCGGCGGCCTGTATCCGGAGGTGTGGGATCGGTTTATCGCGCAGGTGCCCGAGGAACGTCGCGACGACGTGTCGGCGTTCTATCTGGACCAAATGCAATCGTCGGATGAGAACGTACGCGAGCGGTACTGCTACGAGTGGGCGCGTTACGAGCTGTCGCTCGTCAAGCTCGATCCGGCGTCGGTCGACCTGGACGACATGTTGACCCACTACAACTATCGCTCGTTGGCGCCCCTGGAAGCCCACTACATGGCCCACCAGTGTTTCCTGCCCGACAACTACATCCTCGACAACGCCGCAGCGCTGTCGGGCATCCCCACCGCCATCGTGCACGGGCGCTACGATGTCATCTGCCCTCCCCGAGATGCCTACACGCTACATCGGTTCTTGCCGGATTCGCGGATGAACTTCGTGTGCGCCGGCCATTCGGCCAGCGAGGGGGCAATTCGCGAGACGCTTGTCGCGGAGCTCGCGCGCTTTGCGAAGGAACTGGGGTGACATGACGAAAGGCGGCACGCCTGGCCGCCCTTCGAAGGGTGCAAACCGACCGGCTAGCGTCCGGCGCCCAGCTGACCCGTAAAGAGATAGTCGTTGGCCCGCACACCCAGGTGACAGTTCTGGCAGCCTGGCAGGCGACCTTCCATCTCCATCCCATTCGGCATCTTGTCGAGCGCGCCGCTGGCGAGGTGCTTCGTGAAGAACCAGTCGTTGTGCTCGCCGTTGTATCCGGGCGCCTTGAGCATGGTCGTCACGGCGGCCAGGGTGCTATCCGGCATGTAATTCTCTTTGACGATGATGGCGCCGGCGGGCATCTCCCTGGCACCGCGGGTCAGAGCCTGGTAAGCGATGTCGTTGAGATACGTGGTGAGTAGCATCCCGTGCGGCTCGGTGCCCGTGTACAGACGTCCCTTGTCGGGCCAGAGCTGCCAGTCGGTGGCGTAGTCCGCTTCGTGGATGTGCGCCCAGATCGCCGCGCCCGTCGTGTCGGCGGCGGTGACGGATGCGGCGCCTTGGCCGGTGTCTCCGCCGTCGGACGACCCGCAAGCCGCCGTGATGACGGCCAGCCCGACGGCGATCGCCACTGACCTCGTTTGCGTGCTGATCATCGGTCTCCTCCGGTGCAGATGCAGTCGTGGTGCGATGGAGGGGTAACCGATGGGGCGTTCCGGCGGTTCCCACAGCCCGAAGGGGCCTACCGCCGCCTCCCCCCCCCACCGCCGAAGCCGCCGAAGCCGCCGAATTCCTCTTGCATCCGCGGGTTCACCACGTTGTTGAAGATCGATCCGAAGGTGAAACTCAACCCGAAGTGGGTGTTGAATTCAAAATCGGTCCCGAGCTGCTTGCGCTCGAGCAGAATGTCCTCGTCCGAGATGTCCTCACGTGGGAGATAGATCTGGTCCTTCACCCGGGCCACGCTGCCGCGTAGGTCGAGGCTCAGGCCGCGGAAGATCCGGATGTCGAGGCGGGAGCTGAGCTCGAGGCGGTGCTTGCTGAAGTCGTTCAGGAAGTTGGACCACTCCACCGATCCGTTGATCGAGCCCCACGGCTGCTCGAAGTCGGCCGAGATCTCGAACCGCTGCTCCCCCATGACCTCGGACATCTGGTCGAAGATGGTGAGCTCTTCGTAGTTGAACGCCGCCACGCCGATGGAGTAGAGGGCCGTGATTTGCCGGCGGGTGGATTCCGAGTAGGGGTAGAGGCTGTACTCCAACGCCGGCCCGATGCGAAGGGCGAGGTCCTGGTTCAGTCGTGTGGACTGGGAAACCGAAGGCTGCGTACCGATGGACCAATGGGGCCCCAGGCTCTTCACGACGAGGGCCTCGAATTCGTAGTTCTCGGTGATGCTGATAAGCTCCTCGCCGTCGCTGAACTCGAACCGGTCTCTCGTGTATCGGCCGGTCGCCTCAAAATCGAGCTTCCAGTCCTCCGTCACGCGGTTCGCCGACAACGACCCGTTGCCGGAGTACGAGCTCTGTCGACTCTCGCCTCGTACTTCGCCGCCGACCCGGATACGAAAGACCCAGAGATTCCACGGGTCGTTCACCGGAACAGTCGGACCCTGCCGGCGCTGCGCGCGATAGGTGATGGCGATGTCGTCGGCCAGGGGTGTGCCCAGGACATAGCGCATGAGCCCCATCTTGAAAGTCTGGGTCAGACGCGCTCGGCGCTCATCGTTGGTGTCGGTCTGCTGCGATGCGTAGAGCAGCGTGTCTCCCCGACCCTCGAACTGCCGCAGTCCGATGAAGTGGAATCGGTGCTCCCGCCCCCCTCCCCCCGTGGGCTGGGTGGTGACCAGGACGTGGAGATCTGCGTCTTGCCGGTCGCGCATGTAATCCACGAAGGCGACCTCACGGCGGAAGTGGTCGAAATCGCAGATGAACGGAGGGCAGTCGAGGAAGACCTTGAGGCCCTCCTCTTGCTCCGGTATTTCCTGGGCCAGGGAGGACGTGCCTGGGGCGAGCAAGGCGAGGCACACGCACGCGAATGCGACGGTCAGTCTTTTCATGAAGCTCACACGGTTAGGTGGTGTCTGCGTGTCTTGAGGACAGTCGTAGCGACCCCGCCGTTATTACGGGCAGCCACAGAGAGCTGTTGTGGTTGTAAGGAGTCTTTAGTTTTTCGCGGTCACCGGCAGACCGGCTCGCCGCTGGGGAGGTCGGCCACCGCGGCGGGTCCCGATCCCACTGTGATGGTGCAGACCCGCGACGTGCGGAGATGCCAGGCGCTGGCGTTCCACCCGTTGCTGTCCGCTCGGTGAATGCGGAGACGGACCCCTTGGGACGAGATGAAACCGACGCCGAGGTCGGCGAGGGATCCAAAACGACCGTTCTCGTCCCGGAACTCGTCCTGGGCGTCCACCAACCGAACCAGGTCGGCCCTCACGGCAGTGTGGTACGTCCGGTTCCGAGCCCGTTCGTCAGCACCGCTCTGCACCCAGAGTCCACCCAGGAAAACGACGGCTGCAATGGCGGTAGCCCACGCAATGATCCGCCGTCGGAGGCGCCGCATCTCGACCGCGGCAGGGTCCTCGAACTCCCACTGCCGCTCCAGTTTGGGTCGGTTCGGTGTTAGGTCTTCTCTATTCATTCTCCATCAGGTTGTGCGTCTGAAGGGCCCGGGTCCGAGAAGATGAAAGCTACTGGGAGGGACGCCAGCGGGGAGTGGCTTCGTTCGCGGGGTGGCTGGTGAGGTTGGTCAGCCCGCTGCCGTCGCCGTTCACCAGAAAGATGTCCCAATCACCGGTGCGCCGGCTCTCGAAAGCAATCTGCAGGCTGTTGACGGACCACACGGGATTGGCGTCCCGTCCCGAGTCGTTGCTGACGTTCGTCGGCCCCGTGCCGTCCGCGTTGACGACGTAGACCTCCCAGTTTCCGTCCCGGTTGCTGAGGAACGCGACCCGCGACCCGTCCGGTGACCACACCGGCTGCGTGTCGTGGGCTGGGTGCCTGGACAAGTTCACCGCGCCGGTGCCGTCGCGGTTCATGACGTAGATGTCGGACGCGCCGTTGCGGTCGGTCTCGAAGGCGATGCGGGCTCCGTCGGGCGACCACACCGGGGTGACGTCGTTGTCTGCCGCGCCGTCGCTGATCTGTTGAAGGCGGAGCCCATCGAGGTCGATCACGAAAACCTCGGCCCGGTCTCTACGGGCGCTCGTGAAGGCGATTTGTGTTCCATCGGGGGCCCATTGCGGGTCCCGGTCGGGAGCCCGGTGGTTGGTCAATCTCATCACGCCGTCACCGTCCGCGTCGATCACGTAGACCTCCTCGTTTCCGTCACGCGTGCTGGTGAAGGCGATGCGGGATCCGTCGGGCGACCACTCGGGGTCGGTGTCCGCCGCGGGGTGGTGTGTGACATTCGTAAGGTCGGCGCCGTCGGCGGTGGTCACGAAGATGTCCTCGTTGCCCTCGCGAGTACTGATGAACGCGATGCGCGAACCGTCCGGCGACCAAACGGGTCCACCGTCGGCCGCCGGATGTGCGGTGAGGTTGACTGTCCGGCCGCCGTGATCCAGCAGATAGATCTCGTCGTTCCCGTCGCGGTTCGTGACGAAAGCGAACCACACAGCATCGTCGAGCCCAGTGGGATCGGAGCAGGCGGCGATAGCCGCCGTGATGGCGGCAGCCACGAGCGGAGCCCGGGGGATCACCGGGAACTCTCCCGGGAGGCCGAGGCGCCCTCGGACGTTTGCCCGAGGAGATACCGCCGCAGGTCGCCCACGTCGTATTCCCCGTTGCCGTTCCCAATCGAGTCCAACAACACCAGCTCTTCGGCAGTGAGGGGGGGCGCACCGGTGGCCACCCAGGGTTGCAGCAGCCGCTCGGTGGAGATCCGGCTTGTCGTGAGCCGTATGCGGGCCACGCCGTCCTCGACGACAATCCGGTGGAACGTGACCGGCGACTCGGCTCCGGAATTGAGACGGGTGGAGGGCGACGTGGCGTTGGTGAATTGGGTGGGGCCGGTTCGTGCAAACAGGTCGCCGGCTTCGCCGCGATTGCCCCCCGCCTCCTCCCTGAGAATCAGTCCACGGTTGGCGTCCGCCTCGACCAAGGCCACGTGATAGATCTGGGGACACGACCGGCATCGCTGGAACGGCCGATCCTCGTCCACGTGGTAGATCGCCACGCCGGTGGCCGGAAGGTTTTGGTCGAAACCCGAGCCGTCCCGGTACTCGACGAGGAAGTACTCCCGGGGAGTGAGGGGCACCTGCAACACGTCTCCCGACGTCTCGGAGGGCCGGAGCGTGAACTCCTGATCGTGCACCGGGCCCACCACGCGGAGGTTGGGAAGCCAGCCCAGCTGCTGTTTCTCCCACGGGCCGAAGTGGGTCGGGCGATCCCACCTCCCGGCGGCCAACGCCGGACCGCACCCCCAGTGGCCGGCGGCCATTGAGGACCAGCAACCCACCACCCAGCTCCGCTGGACACCTTGAAGGCCCTCGGTCTGGTCGTACAGGTCGGGTAGCCCCAGAATGTGGCCCATCTCGTGGGCCACGGTGGTGATGCGCTGGGCGATCCCGTTGCACCGCACGGCTGCCTGCACGATGTAGTCGTCCGCCTGGATCGGCTCGCCGTCAGGCCTCAGGTCGTCGGTGGTGAACGGGGCGTTCGTCCAGTATGAGATACTGGCCCGGTGGGCCCAAATCGTGGGCCCCGCGCCCGAGCACGTGATCGACGACTCGAGGAATTCCACGGCGAGCGCGTCGACGAAACCGTCATCGTCTCCACTGTTGGGAATCCCATCGGGCCCATCGTTGTCGAACGCGCCGAAATCGGTGGTGGCATCGGCAGAAGCCAGGGCCTGCACCAGGAAATCGCCGGTTCGGGCTTCGCTTCCCAGACCGAAGCTCGTCCCCCGCACCTCTGCGACGGTGAGATCCGTCCGCACCCAGGGGAAGACGCGGCCGCTGATCTCGAGCAAGCCACCGGAAATCTCGCCGTAGAAATCCGCCAGGGTGCCGGTCTCGGATGGTCCGTCGAACAGCACGCGCTGTATGTCATCTGCCGAGATCATGGGGACCGGTGAGTCGGCGTGGAGTGCCAGGACGACCGCCATAGGCAGTGTGCCCATGACGGGAATGCCGGTCTCTCGGGAGCGAGTCGCAACCGCCCTCCACCCGCGTTGGATCTCAAAGAAGTCCGGGCGTTGCCGCAGGCGCTCGAAGTATCCAGCGGGCAGTGCCTGTCCGGTGACCCGACTCGTCACCTCGATGTCCTGGGCTGCGACGGTCCCGGGTTGGGCGGCCGCGAGGGCCACGATGGCGATGACCGCCGGGCTACAGGACGAAGCGGACACGGTACCCGGAGAGGGATGGGGGAATCTCGTCGTTGGCGTCCGACACCTCCACCACGGTGGCCGACAGGTCGCCGGTCACGTCGGAGGTCCTCACGCGAAATTCGATTTGCCCTGGGGTGTCGAGGATGATGACCGCCCTGAGTACCTGGCCGACGTGGGCGGTAAACGCCTGGCCGCCCACGGCGGTGATGTGGTCCACGCCGGACAGGTCCAGCACCGCGGCTCCCACGTCTCCCCCCGGGGAGACCAGGATCCCCCGGATCTCGGTGGGGACGGTGGGACGCGTACCGTCCGAGTCGCACGCCATGAGTAGGAGGAGGGACGCGCCGACGAGCACCCGCCGAGCCAAGGCGCGGCGAGATCGAATCATGTGGGCAGATCCTCCGGGAGCGAACGGCATCTGTACGTGAATACAACGACCCGCCCGCACTGTTCCTGACGTCCCGCCTGGATCTGTGAAGGCTCCTTTCCTTTCCAACCGCGGTGTTCTCGGGTAAGATGGCCGATTCGGAAATGAGGAGAGATTGGGCCCCATGAATCCTCTGGTGTCCCACCGGCTGGCACGATGAGGACTGCCCTGCGCGTTCTCGCGTCCGCGGTTGCGCTCGTTTTCACGGCGGGCGCCTGTAACGGCCAAGTTGACCGCGGACGGTCGACACCGTCGGAGTTTGCACGGCTCATCGAGCGCGTGTCCGAGCCGGGCGGATACTTCGACACCGACAACCTGATCTCCAACGAGACATCCTACCTCCACGTGATGGGCACCTTGAGGGAGATGGACGTCTCCGGTGGCGCGTATCTGGGTGTAGGACCGGGACAAAACTTCTCCTACATCGCACAGATCCGTCCGAGTATCGCGTTCATCGTGGACATCCGCCGGGACAACCTGCTGCACCATCTCCTGTACAAAGCCCTGTTCGAGCTCTCGGCCAACAGGGTGGAATACCTGGCCATGTTCTTCGGTCGGCCGATTCCCGACGACGCCGCGCAGTGGCGCGAGCGCAGTTTGCAGGAACTTGTTGCCTACATCGAAGGCCAGCCCGCGGACCCCGAGCTCGTAGACGCCTACCGAAGGCGCATCGATGAGCATGTGCTGGGATTCGGACTCGCGCTTTCCGATGACGATCGGGGAACGATTCGCAGTTTCCACGACACGTTCATCCGGGCCGGCCTGGGACTCCGCTTCAATTCCTTCGGCAGGGCGCCGCAGCCTTACTATCCCACCTTCCGACAACTGTTGTTGGAGGAGGATCTCACGGGGCGGCGGGCCAACTACCTCGCCAGCGAAGCCGGTTTCCTAGCTGTGAAAGCCATGCAGCACCGCGACCTCATCATCCCGGTGGTGGGCAATCTGGCGGGCGTCCACGCGCTCAATGCGATCGGCGAGTATCTCAGAGAGCTTGGCGAGCGAGTGGCGGCGTTTTACACGTCGAACGTCGAGTTCTACGTCATGCGCGACGGGGGATTCCGACGGTTCGCGGACAACGTCGTCGTGCTGCCGCGCCACGAGCGGAGCGTCATCATCCGGAGTGTGTTCGGTGGGGTGTTTCGCACACGCCATCCGCAGGCGGTGCCTGGCTACTACAGTGCGCAGCTCTTGCAGACCATGGAGAGCTTTGTCCGAGAATATGAATCGGGCGGAATTCTCAGCTATCAGGACCTCGTCACCAAGCATTCCCTCGAACTGCGATAGCCGCGGTGGCGAGCGGGCGGCTGTGTGCCGCCCGCTCTCTTCCTCAGCGCTTCTTCTTGATGCGCCTCACGGCCTTCCGTGCCCGTTTCGCCGTCGTAGCCGCTCGTTTCCCTGCGACACCCAATGCCCGCTTTGTGCGCTTTGCAGCCTTCGACGCCTTCTTCCTGACCTTGGTGGCGGCCGTCTTGGCCCGCTTGGCGGTGCGTTTGGCTTTCTTGGTCCCGCGTTTCACGGCCTTGCGGGCACGCTTGGCGGCCTTCCGCACCTTCTTCGCCGTCTTGGTGGCTTTCTTCTTGGCACGGCCCACAGCCTTCTTGGCTCGCTTCGCCGTCTTGGTTGCCTTCCGCTTGGCGCGTCTTGCGGTCTTCTTGACCTTGCGTACTGTGCGCTTCGTCGATTTCCGTACCCGCTTGGTTGGCATCAATGGCCTCCTTGGGCTTGAGGGACTCGATGTGGGGGCTGCTTCCCCTTGCGACCGCGCCAAGCCAACCAGCAACACCAGCCGCGAACTTCCGTTGTTTGCCACGCCGTGACTGGCGCCTGCCGGAGCCCATACCACCATGCCTGCGCCGGCGGCTTGGGTTTCCTCCCCGACCACGAATTCGCCGTGACCCTCCACGACGTAGTAGAACTTGTCTTGGTCGTCGTGCACGTGCGCCGGCTGTGACTGGCCGGGTTCGAGACAGTTGGTGCCCAGCTTCAGGCCGGTTCCCTCGAAGACGGTGGACTTGAAGAACTTTTCCGGGTCCTCGCCGACGTGGGTACGGTAGTCAGAGAAGTTTGTCATGATCGGTCTACCCGTTCTCGTGTCAATTGACGTTCACAAACCTCCCCCGCGCGGTCTCGCGTAGTCGCGTGATGTCTTCCTGCCGCGAAACGGAAAGCGGGACGGTTTCATTCAACTCTTCCAAGATCAGATCCGTGTCGAGCGGTTTCTTTTGGTGGAGCGATCGATAGAGCGATGCAATCACCGCCTGCTCGATCTCGGCTCCGCTGAATCCCTCGGCTGCCGCGCAAAGACGCTCGACATCAAAATCATCTGGGGACTGCTTTCGAAGCTTGAGGTGAATCCAGAATATGGCGCGTCGCTCCGCCGCCGTCGGTAAGTCAACGAAGAAGATTTCGTCGAACCGCCCTTTGCGGAGGAGTTCGGGTGGCGTGTTGAACAAGTCGTTGGCCGTGGCGACCACGAACACCGGATGCTGTTTCTCTTGGAGCCAAGTGAGAAAGGCGCCAAAGAGGCGCCGGCTCAAACCGCCATCTTGCGACTCACCGCCGCCGCTGGGCATGGCTTTCTCCAACTCGTCGATCCACAATACGGCCGGCGCCATCGATTCAGCCATGGCGATCGCCTTGCGAAAGTTCTTCTCCGATTCGCCGATGTATTTGTCGAATAGCCGCCCTGCGTCGAGCTTGAGCAGAGGGAGCTTCCACTCTCGGGCGATGACCTTGGCGGCGAGGGACTTCCCGCAACCCTGCACCCCGACGATGAGGATGCCCCGGGGCGGTTGGAGGTTGAGGTCGGCTGCCTCCGGGGAAAATCCCACCCGAGCCCGAGCCAACCACTCTTTCAAGTTGGCAAACCCGCCCAGCTCGAAGCGGTTGTCCTCGGCGGGGAAGTATTCGAGCAGTCCACCGTCTCGTATGATCTGCGCCTTGCGCTCGATGACCCGGGCCACATCGTCGGGGCTCAACTTCCCATCGAGCAACGCCGCATAGGCGACGATCTGACGGGCCTGATTGAGGGTCATCCCACTCAGCGCGGTGACGAGCTGTTTGAAATCGTCGTTGTTGAGCTCGAACTCGGCTTCCTGCGATGCGACGAGCGACTGAATCACCGGCCGAATCCCCTTCTCGAGTTCGTCCAAATCGGGGAGCTGCAGATCGAAACGCACGACCTTGTGCTCGATGTCGCCGGGCAAGTCGAATTTAGGACTCGTCAAAATGATCGTCGAGAGTCGCCGCGAGAAGCCCTGCGCCACCTCACGGAACTTCCGTGCAACGGCTGCATTGCCGAGGTGCGGGGCAAAGTCCTTGAGGTGAAAGACCGCTTTGACGGTGAGGTCTTCGATGTGCCTCACGACGCCTAAGGGCTCGGCCGTGCCGTGGATGGACTGTGTCCCCGGAAGCTTCACCAGACCCTGGGTCACCGACCAGTCGAACACCGGCATGTTCAACTCCGTAGCGACGCGCTTGACCAAATCCGCCGCCCGATCTTCCTCGACGGTCTCGATGGCGATTACGGGATGGAACGAGAGAATGAGCGTTTTGAGATCGTGTAGTGTGGATCCGGTCGTCATCGGGAGCTGGTCGCAGACTTGCGGTTCTCGGTTTGCACTCGAGGGCAGTGGGGGTGAAGTCGCCTAACAATACGGATTCCGGAGCAGAGTGGCGAGGGGATGCGGTGGATTTGACTCCGCCGTGTTTCGGGTCCAACATTACCCAGCCCTGTCACGTGCCCTATCGGAAGAGCCCCGGCCGGCCCGGTGAGCGGTACGCCATCCCGATCAGTGGAGGAAGCCACATGAGCACCATAGTCACCCTTCTGGCGGGAATCGCCGGAGGCATGGTGCTGGCCGTGATGGGAATCCCACACCTGCGGAAACGGCTGCGCTCCGGCCGCGATCTCGCCACGCTTCCGGCGGACATTCGCCACGTCCTCGATCTCATCCGCCGAGCCCACGGGGCGCACGCGGCGTGCGTGATGGAGCAGGACGACGATCCCGTGTGGTCCAAGAGCACGCCGGCCCCACCCCCCCGGTTGATCGAGCGCACGGTCATGCTGGCGTCTCTGGCGCTTGCCGAGCGCCGGGAGCACGTGGTCAAGGAGGACGGCGTCATCGTCGCGTATGGCGACGGGCGCCTCGGCGGCGCCGTGCTGTTCGCCTATTCGGTGGATGGCGAAGCGGTGCGTGCCGCGTCGGCGGACCTGAGGCGCATGTTGGCGGAATTCGTCGTGAGCCGAACCAGTGGAGAGAGGACGGCGCCGCAGCGCCGGTCATCTCCGGAATGGCTCACTCCGGACACCATCGAGGGTGTCGGAGCCGCTCTGTGCGAGGCGGCCCGGAGGCGCACAAGTCATCCCGCCGCCGTGGTGACCAGGGATCCCCTGACCCAGCAGGCGTCGGTGACCGCCGTGTCCGCCGGGGCCGATCGCCGGTTGATGCGGACCAGCATCGCTCCCGGATCGGTCGTGGGCCGCGCCTGCATCGGCGACATCACCTCCACGGGGGAGGGCGGCGAGCTGTTTGGGACCCATCGCTACAACCGACGGCGGCGCGAGGAGCGCGGCGAGGTGTTCTCGCTCAGCGACGGCAGCCAGGGGGTAGGTGCCCTGGTGGTCTTCAATGGCGCGGAAACCCTCGACTCCAGGGTGAAGGAGCAGGTAGAGGGGTTGGTCGACGCCGCAGGCCCCATCCTAGGGCGTACGGTGGACCTCTACGCGGCCCGGCATCGCGCGATGACCGACGAGCTGACGGGGCAGCCCAACCGGCACGCCCTGGAGCACGCCATGCGGGAGCATCCGAGTGCGCCCTGTTCGCTCTTGGGTGTGTACGTGGACCAGCTCGACGGGCTTCCCGCTCCCGCCGCCTCGGCGGCGCTCAAGCACGTGGCCCGGATTTTCCGGCGGAGCTTGAGGGATTATGACGTCCCGGCCCGGGTCGGCGACGAGGACTTCGCGCTCTTCCTCCCCGATACGCCGTTCCACCACGCCTTCGAGGTCGCCGAACGGGTCAGAGTCGCCGTGAGCGAAGAGGTTTTCGATTGGGCCGGCGGGGAGCACCTATTGACGTGCTCGTTCGGTGTGGCCTCGGTCCCGGAGGCCTCTGAGACCACCGAGGGACTTCTCGAGGCGGCGAGCGTCGCCCTCCATGAGGCCCGACGAGAGGGTGCCAACCGTATCTCGGCCGCCCATACCCAGCTCAACTGACCCGCTGTGTGCAGTGCCCCGGGGTCCGCGGGGAGCCGGCAGGCGTCCCGTGCCGCTGGCGCCCCGCCGGAGAATTTGTGATAATTCGCCATGCGATTCAGGGCTCTTTCATTATTGCTCCCGCTCCTCAGCGGATGCGTGATCTTCTCCAGCGCCGAGGGGGACCTCCAGGCGGAGCTGGACACCCACCGGGCCATGTGGGAGACCGCCGGCATCACGGACTATCGCATCCGGTTTCAGCGTCTCTGCTTGAATTGCACGGTCGACTTCCTGGTTCCGGTCCACATCACGGTTCGCGACGGAGTGATCGAGACGGTGACGGACGTGGACACGGGACAGCCGGTGGACCCGGAGATCATGGGAGCCTTCCGGACGATCGATGAGCTGTTCGATACCATTCAGTTCGCCATCGACCAAGATGCGGCGCAGATCGACGTCACCTACGACGAGGTGCTGGGGTATCCCCGTGACGCGAATATCGATCTCAGCCGAAGCCTGATCAACGACGACGACCAGTTCGAGATCCGCGATTTCGAAGATCTGAGCTGACATTCCCTCCCCGGTAGTCATCGCGTAGCACGCTGCAGCGCCGCACCGCCAACACCATCGGAGCTCGGCAATGAAACGCTTATTCATCTCAGTCGTCCTCAGCATGTTGGCCATGGGAAGCCCCGGCGGCCTTCGGGCCGAGGTCGTTCGCGTGGTCATCGAAGAACGCGCCGACGTGCTGGAAGGTCGTGCGTTTGGGGGGGTAGGGGCCTACGAGAAGCTCATCGGCCGGGTGTATTTCGTGTTCGATCCGGACAATCCGATGAACGCGCATATCGTGGATCTCGCCGGGGCTCCCCGGAATGCCGACGGGCTGGTGGAGGCGTGGGCCAACTTCATGGTGTTGCAGCCCAAGGATCCGTCAGGCGGCGCGCGGACGGCCCTCCTCGAGGTGAGCAACCGGGGCGGGAAGGCGATCCTCTCCTACTTCAACGGGGCCAGGGGGTCACGCAATCCGGAGTTGGAGGAGCACTTCGGCGACGGGCTGCTGATGCGGCAGGGCCTCACGTTGATCTGGGTGGGGTGGCAGCACGACGTACCGGATCAGGATTACATCATGAAATCCCATCTTCCGGTGGCGGTGGGGGCCGAACCGCTCCGGGGACTGGTTCGGAGCGACTGGACGGTCGATCAGGCGACCAGTTCCCTCGGGCTTGGTCACCGTGCTCAGATCGCCTATCCCGTCGCCGATCCGTCACACCCCGACAACGTACTCACGGTGCGCGACGGTCGTATGGCGCCACGGCAAGTAATCTCTCGTGACGAATGGAGCTTCGCCCGCGAGCAGGACGGTCGCGTGGTGGACGATCCCACGAGCGTCTACATGGAGAACGGGTTCGAGGCGGGGAAGATCTACGAGATGGTATACGTCGCCGAAGATCCGGTGGTGGTCGGTCTCGGGCTGGCGATCGTTCGCGACATGATGTCGTATGCCAAGTACGGCGACGACGCGGTGTTTCACGTCGACCGGGGGATCGCTATCGGGATTTCTCAGACCGGGCGGTTCTTGCGCCACTTTGTGTACCAGGGATTCAACACCGACGAGCAGGATCGGAAGGTGTACGACGGCATCATGGCGCACACGGCCGGCGCCGGGCGGGGCAGCTTCAACCATCGCTTTGCCCAACCGTCCCGCGACGCGCATCGCTACTCGGCCTTCTTCTATCCTACCGATATCTTTCCGTTCACCAGCAGGACCCAGACCGATACGGAGACGGGGTGGACCGACGGGTTGTTTGCCCACCAGCTCAACGACGCGCATTTGCCGCGGATCTTCTACACAAATACCGGCTATGAGTATTGGGGCCGCGCCGCGTCGTTGATCCACACCACGGTGGATGGCCTCGGGGACATCGAGTTGTATCCCAACGAACGCGTCTACCACTTGGCGAGCGGACAGCACTTTCTCGGCCGGTTTCCCCCACCCGCCAACAGTCACATGCCGGACTCCGACGCGTACCGGGGGAACCCCCTCAACTTCCAGTACGCGATACGGGCGCTCCTGGTGCAGATGATCGACTGGGTGTGGGACGCCAGCAATCCGCCCCCCAGCATGTACCCTCGGATCGCCACCGGCACACTGGTTCCCCTCGCTGAGGTGGAGTTCCCTGAATTGAGGGGGGTGGCTTTCCCGGCGGTTACCCACGACGCCTATCGGGCGGACTACGGTTCCCGCTGGAGCGAGGGGATCGTGGACGTCCAGCCCCCGGCGTTGGGCCCTCGGTTTCCCGTCATGGTGGCTCAGGTCGACCGATTCGGTAATGAGCGGGGAGGGGTGCCGACGGTGGAGATTCTGGCGCCGCTGGCAACCTACGCGCCGTGGAATCTTCGGGCGGGCTACCCCGGCGGGACGGACGAGCTCACCGACTTTGTCGGGACCTACATACCGCTTGCCAGGACGGAGGCAGAGCGGAGGAGCGCCGGCGACCCTCGGCCCAGCATCGAGACGCTGTACCGGGACAAGGACGACTTTCTCAGAGCCGCCCGTGAGGCCGCCGAGGCATTGGCGGAGCGGAGGCTGGTTCTCCACGAGCACGTGAATGCCGTGGTGGAGCGCGCAGAGGCGCACTGGGACTGGATCATGAGTCGGGAGTAAGCAGGACCCGCTTAGAGGATCGTGAACCCAACCGATTGCCGTACCAGCACGCGCACCGCGCGGCCCCGGACACGCCCGGGACGGAAAAGGCTCTCCGTGATCACCACGACGGCCGGCGCGACGAACGCCTGATTCGTCGCCCGGACTACGGTGATCGTGGCTTCTTCGACACGGCCCAACGTATCCACCACAAACTCTAGGACGACGGTTCCTTCGACTCCCGCTTGTCGCAATAACTCGGGATAGCGTGGCAAAGGCCCCGAGATGCGCCTGGGCCGTTCGTCAACTCCCAGCGTGGTAAACGTCCGCGAAAAATCCATCTCGACCGTGTCGCGCAACCCGTCGAATGCACCGCCCGGGACGCCAACACCTTTGTAATCCCGTGGATCAAAATCTACGGTCAAATCCACGGGGGGAATCCCGGCCGGTACGATCGATGGAGGATCGATCAGTTTGAAGCCGAACGGTACCGGAGTAACGAGATCGAGAACTAGTTGCGCAGTCTCCGGCTCCGGCGGCTTGGGCTTCGACTCGGTGAGGAATACCAACTTCGTGGTGTCGGAGTCGTTGGAGACCATAGGGGTCTCGTTGGACATGGTCGCCTGCACCGCTCCAAAGACAAGCGCTCCATGCAGTGCCAACGAGCTCATCGTGCTCGCGGCCGGGTGAGAGATCCTCCGACTGGGATTCGATTCGATGAGATTGTCAAACATCGATGCTCCTAGTTGGTGGTAATCCAAGCTAGGAATTGTCCGGTCAGACAACCTGTCGTTTCAAATCCGAAGAGATTGCGGAACGATAACGGAGAGGTGAGGAACGGTAGCCCAACTAGTGTCGTGCAGATGGCAGGCGTGTGAGGATTGGTCGTAACCGGCTACGGGCAACGAAGTTGCCGAGGGGGGTCGGTCTTCCGCCCGAACCCCCCGGAAGAACTTTCTTCTTGTGGACTACTCCGAGGTCAGCACGTGCACCGGCTCCACGCGCGTCGCCCGACGAGCCGGCAGGTAGCATGCGGCCACGCCAACTCCTGCGAGACCGGCGGCCACCAGCACGTAGGTGACGGGATCGGTGGCGCTCACGCCGAAGAGCAGACTGGACATCAGCCGCGAGAGTCCCAGGGCAGCGGCGGTGCCGATGCCCAACCCGATCGCCACCACGCCGAATCCCTGGCGCAGCACCATGGCGACCACGTGTCCCGTCTCGGCGCCCAACGCCATCCGGACGCCGATCTCGTGACTCCGCTGGCTCACTGAATACGAGATCACTCCGTAGATCCCGACGGTGGCCAGGGTGAGCGCGACCGCTGCAAAACCGCCCAGGAGGAGCAGGTTGAATCGCGGCTGGGAGACCGCGGCGCCGACGCGCTGCTCCATCGTCTGAATGTCGGCGACGGGCTGGTCGGGATCGAGGTTCCAGATCTCGTTCCGTACGGCGGGGGCCAACGCCAACGGGTCCATGGCCGTGCGAAGAGAGAGGAACATGCTGTTCGTCGGCTGCTGCCGGTACGGGAAGTACACCTGCTCCCGCCCCACCGTGCTGAGGTTGTAGTGCTTTGAGTGCCGCACGACCCCCACCACCTCGCGCCACACGGGGCCGTCGTTATTCCAGCTGATTGCCACCCGCTTGCCGATGGCCTCTTCTGTGGGCCAGAACCGCTGGACGAACTGTTCGTCCACGATGGCGACCATGGGGACGTCGGGGTTGTCGGCCTCACCGAACAGCCGACCGCTCAGCAGGGTCACCCCCATCGTCTGGAAGTACTCGGTGCTCACCCAGCGGCGGTCCGCCTCGACGCGGCGCTCGTCCGCCGGCACGGTCTCGCTTTCATCGGCCTGGGTCGTGCCGGAGTAATAGGAGTTGCTGAGCGGCAGGTGGGAGATCGTGCCAACGGACTCCACGCCCGGGAGTGCCGCCACCTGGGCAATGAGCCGGTCGTAGAACGACGTCGTGGCCTGACCCGAGTACTTGGACCCCGGCAGGTCGATGGACATGGTGAGGATGTGGTCCGTGCGGTACCCTGGGTCGTTCTGCATCAGCCGGGCAAAGCTCTTGATCATCAACCCGGCGCCCACCAGGAGCACGAGGGCCAGGGCCACCTCGGCCACCACCAGGCCAGATCGTGCACGGCGGCCCCGGATACCCGTGGTCGAACCTTTCCCGCCCTCTTTCAGCGATTCGACCAACTTTTCCTTGATGGCGTGGATGGCGGGTGCGAGGCCGAAGAGCAACCCTGTGAGGAGGGAGATTCCCAGCGTGAACAGGAGGACTCCCCCGTTGATTCCGATTTCGGCCCGGCGAGGCAGGTCGTCGGGCGCGAAGATCGCCAGGGCCCGGACCAACCCGAACGCCGTCGCCAGACCGACGATGCCCCCGGCGACCGAGAGCACGACGCTCTCGGTGAGGAGCTGCCGCAGCAGTCGACCACGGCCCGCTCCCAGCGCGGTGCGCACCGCGATCTCCCGCTCCCGTGCGGCGGCGCGAGCCAGAGAGAGATTGGCCACGTTCACCACCGCGATGAGCAGTACGAACCCCACGGCGCCGAACAGCACCAAGAGAGCGGAACGCACTTCCTCGACGAGATCACCGTGGAGTGAATACGCCGTCAATCCCCAGCCCTCGAAGTCATAGCGGCCCGGGTTCTTCTCAGCGATGGCGACCGCCACCGCGTCCATGTCCGCTTGCGCTTGGGCGACGGTGACCCCCGGGTTCATGCGGCCGAACCCCCGCATCCCGTGGTTGCCTCGGGGAAGCTCGCTGTAGGTAACCGGCCCTCCGAAGAAGCCCGAGTAGAACGGCAACGCCGCTCCCCACACGTCGATGTCGGCGGGGAACTGGGCGTCGGGGTGGAAGATCCTGAAACCGGGCGGCAGGATGCCGACCACGGTGTACGGTGCCCCGTCGAGGTTGATCGTTTGTCCCACGACGTCGGGGTCGCCTCCGAAGCGACGCCGCCAGAAGCCGTCGCTGATCACGGCAGCCAGGTCGGCGCCGGGGCGATCGTCGTCGGGCCCCAACCCCCGTCCCAGCGCCGGCTCCACGCGCAGCACCTGGAAGAAGTTCCCCGACACCCCGGCGGCGCTGATCTGTTCCGGCTCGCCGGCGCCGGTGAGGCTCACCGTGAAGGGCAGCGCCATGCCAATGTCCTGATACAGCGTGCTGAACTCCTGGATCTCCACCAGCTCAGGCCCCGAGATCCAATTCTGCGGCAGGTCGCGGCCGAAGTTCGTCCAGATAACGGTGAGCTGTTCCGGCTCGTCGTACGGCAGGGGGCGCAGCAGCACGGTATTGATCACGCTGAACACCGCCGTGTTGGCTCCGATGCCGAGAGCGAGTGTGACTACAGCGACGGCGGTGAAAGCCGGGTTTTTGAAGAGCGTGCGAAAGGCGTACCGGAGGTCTTGGATGAGCATGTCGGCTCTCCCCTGTCGTTTGATCATGTAGAGCTGGCGGCAGTGCTGTTCGATGCGCCGTCGATTGCCGAAACGGCGCGCTGCTTCGAGGCGTGCTTCCCTGACCGACCAGCCGGCGTCGATCAGCTCCCGCGCCTCCATTTCCACGTGGAGACGGAGTTCTTCTTCGATCTCCTGTGCCACGGCGTCGGGCCGAAACAGGCTGCGGAGGCGCAGGCGCAAGTAGGGCCACCATTTCATGGGATGGTCCTCAGGAGGCCTTCCCGCCCATGACCCGGGCGACGGCCTCGACGAACGTGGACCAGCTGGACTGCTCCCGCTCGAGTTGCTGGAGTCCGGCCTTGGTGATGTGGTAGAACTTGGCGCGCCGCTTGGTCTCGCTGACGCCCCACTTGGCCTTGAGCCATCCGCGGCGCTCCATGCGGTAGAGGGCCGGATAGAGGGAGCCCTGCTCCACCGCCAGGACGTCGTCGCTCATGGCGCGGATCCTCTGGGCGATGGCGTAGCCGTGAATCGGCTCCGGGGCCAACGTCTGGAGGATCAGCATATCGAGGGTGCCCGGGAGGAGATCGGACTTGGATTCGGACATGCCTAGAACTCCTACATGTAGATTGTCTAACTATACGAGGCGATCCACGGAAAGTTTCAGGCGCCACGTTTCCCGGCGCCCGCGTCCCGGGTTACCGTTGGGCAGCGATTACAGACCAGGCCAACACGAGGGAGGCGCGGTGGACCCGGACAAGACGACCGACCGGCGGCAATCCGGAGACGAGGCCCGCTCGGGCGTGCGCTATCTCCGAGACCCCCAACTCAACAAGGGAACCGCGTTCACGGAGCGGGAGCGGGACGAGCTACACATTCGAGGTCTCCTGCCGCCGAGGGTGTTTTCCCAGGAGGAGCAGGCCCGGCGGATCCTCGCCAACTTCCATCGCAAGCGCACAGATCTCGACAAGTACATCTTCCTCATGGGCCTGCAGGACCGGAACCGCACCCTGTTCCACCGCACGGTGATCGACAACATCGAGGAGATGTTGCCCATCATCTACACCCCCACCGTGGGCGAGGCGTGCCAGCAGTTCGCCCACATCTTCCGCCGCACCCGGGGGCTCTACGTCACCGCGGCGGACCGGGGACGGGTGGTGGAGATCCTGCGAAACTGGCCGGAGCAGGACGTGGCGGTCATCGTGGTGACCGACGGCGAGCGGATCCTGGGGCTGGGCGACCTGGGGGCCAACGGGATGGGCATTCCCATCGGGAAGCTCTCTCTCTACACGGCATGCGCCGGGATCCACCCCACCCGCTGCCTGCCGATCACCCTGGACGTGGGCACCGAGAACGCCGCCATCCGGGACGACCTCCTCTACCTGGGCCTCACGCAACCCCGGGTGCGCGGACAGGAGTACGACGACCTGGTGGAAGAGTTCGTCATGGGCGTCCAGGAGGTGTTCCCCGATGCGCTGATCCAATTCGAGGACTTTGCCACCGGCAACGCCGTCCGCCTCTTGGAGCGATACCGGAACCGGGTACGCACCTTCAACGACGACATCCAGGGAACGGCGGCCGTCACGGTCGCGGGTTTGTTCTCAGCCGCCCGAATCACCGGACAGAAGCTGCGGGACCAGACGATTCTCTTCCTGGGGGCCGGGAGCGCGGCGACGGGGATCGGCCACCTCATCGTGTCCGCCATGGAGGAGGAGGGGATGTCCCACGGCGATGCCCTGAGCCAGGTGTGGTTCGTGGACTCGAAAGGGTTGGTCGTGAAGAGCCGAAACGACCTCGCCGAACACAAGCAGCCCTTCGCCCACGACGGCGAGTGCTTGCCCGATCTCCTGTCGGCGGTGCAGCACGTTCGCCCCACCACGTTGATCGGTGTCTCCGGGCAACCCAGCACCTTCACCGAACCGGTGCTGCGAGCCATGGCGGAGACGAACGAACGCCCTATCGTGCTGGCGCTGTCGAATCCCACCTCCAAATCGGAGTGCACCGCCGAAGAGGCGTACCGCTGGAGCGATGGCAAGGTCGTGTTCGCCAGTGGGAGCCCGTTCCCACCCGTAGAGGTGGGCGGCCAGATGCTTGTCCCGGGGCAGGGGAACAACGTGTACATCTTCCCGGGGCTGGGATTGGGTGTCGTGGCGTCGGGAGCCCGGTTCGTCACCGAGAGCATGTTCCTCACGGCGGCCAGGGTGTTGGCGGAGCGGGTGAGCGAGGAGTCGCTGAACCGGGGATCGATCTATCCGCCCCTCACCGAGATTCGGGAGGTATCGGCCGAGATCGCGGCGGCGGTGGCGCGATTGGCCAGGGACGAGGGGCTGGCTACGAACGACGTGCCGGACGACGCGCTGGAGTTCGTAAAGGGACAGATGTACGAGGCACGGTATGAGAGCTATGTCTGACGGCGTCGTGCAACCCGGCGACCTCGAGGGTCTCTTCGGCGACATCGACATCTACGTGTTCGACCAGATCCTCAAGAGCCGCATCACCTCCGGCATGAAGATCCTCGACGCCGGGTGCGGCGGCGGCCGCAACATCGCCTATCTGATGCGGTGCGGCGGTGAGGTGTTTGGCGTGGACGAATCGTCCGACGCGGTGGCCGAAGTCAAGAGGTTGGCGGCCGATCTCGCTCCCCACCTCCCGCAGGACAACTTCCGGGTGGCCAAGGTCCGCGAGCTGCCGTTTCCCGACGGGCACTTCGACGCCGTGTTGTGCAGCGCCGTGCTCCACTTCGCAGCAAACGATGACGACCTCCGGGCGATGCTGCGGGAGTTGTGGCGGGTGCTCAAAGCTGGCGGTGTGTTCTTCTCACGCCTGGCGTCGTCCATCGGGATCGAGGACCGCATCGAGCCAATCGAAGGCCGGCGCTATCACCTTCCCGACGGCACGGACCGGTTTCTGGTGGACGAGGCCATGTTGCTGGGGCTGACGGACCAATTGGGGGGCGAGTTATTGGATCCCATCAAGACGACGAACGTGCAGGGGCTGCGCTGCATGACGACGTGGGTGGTGGGGAAGGGCGCCTAGATGGCCCGACCCGGGTGCTGGCGAGAACCCCCGGGCCGGGCCGCCTCCCTTATACGTTCCCGAAGGGGTCCTCCAGCGACGGGCTCTGGGGCGTCATCAGCTCGGCGCCGTCCTCGGTGATCACCATGTCGTCCTCCAGCCGCATGCCGAACTCCCCGGGGATGTAGATCCCAGGCTCGTCGCTGAACGTCATCCCCGGTTCCAAGGCCAGGGTGTTGCCCCGCACCAGGTAGGGCCACTCGTGGCCATCCATTCCCATGCCGTGCCCCACCCGATGGGTGAAGAACTTGTAGTCGGGGCCGTAGCCCGCATCCACGATCACCTTCCGGGCCGCCGCGTCCACCGCCTGGCACTCCACTCCCGGCCGGGCGGCGTTCAGGGCCGCTGTCTGTGCGGCGAACTCGATATCGAAGACGCTCTTCATCTTGTCGCTGGGCGTGCCCAGCACGAAGGTGCGGCTGATGTCGGAGCGGTAGCCCTCCGCGTTGCACCCGCCGTCAATGAGGAGAATGGAGCCCTCTCGAACGACCTGGGGCGTCACCGAGCCGTGGGGCAGCGCCGAAAACTCGCCCACCTGGACGCCGGCGCCTCCGGAGAAACCGAGTTGCTGGTGCGCCTGGGACACCAGGTTCCTGAAGTCGTCCTGGGTCATCCCCTCGTCCAAAGCCTCGTACGCCGCCTTGTACGCCCTGATGGTCACGGCCGATGCCAGGCGCATCAGCGCCAGCTCGTGCTCGTCTTTCACGCCGCGACATCCGGCGGTGACGGGGATCGCGTCCCTGAGGCTCAACGACGGCGCCGACCGGGCCACCCCGTTGGCGAACACGAACCGCACCGTCTCCTCGATTCCCACGTTTCCCGTGGCCAGGCCCCGGGCCCGGAGGCCGGAGGCGACGAGATCGTACGGGCTCTCGTGCTCCTCCCAGGTGAGCACCTCGGTGGAGCCCAGCGGTCCCGTGGCGAGCTGCTCCCGGGCTCGCTCCTCCTCGAACGCCGGGCTCACCACGAAGGGCGGTCCGTCCAGGGGGATCACGATGGCCAGGAGGCGCTCGCTCAATCCCCAGCGGATGCCGGTGAAGTAGTTCAGGGTGGTGCCCCCGGTGAGCATCAGGGCGCCGAGGGAGTTCTGGCGCATGAGGCGCCTGGCCTTCTCGATGCGACCGCGGCGCTCGTCCGCGGTGATGGGGCTCGCCTGGTCGCGCATGGAGCTGAGGGCGGCAATGGACGGCGGCAGGTCTCCTTGACCTTCGGCGGGGCTGGTCTGGCAGGCGGTGCCGGCCAGGGCGACGGACGATACTCCGAAGAAATCACGACGTGTCAGCATCTGTGTGCTCCGATAGAGGTGGGATTGTATGGGATACGCGTGGGACCTGGGCGGCGTTTGCGGCGAGCTGACAGAAGCCGTCCGGAAGATGCATCGGGGGGAATGAAAAAAGGAGGCTGGCCTGAAGCCGCCTCCTTTGTAGGTCGCGGGGATCGGCCGTCAGCTTCCAGCCCGCAGCCGCTCCCGTTCCTGTTGCTGCTGGATCAGCCGCTCGGCGAACTCCAGGCGTTCCTCGAGATCCATCACCCGGTCCTCCATCTGGTGCAGGAATTCCAGGTCCTCGTTGTTGAGGCCCCCGTCAGGCACCCGGCCGGCCCACCGGTCGGCCATGGCTTTGCCCATGGGGCTCTTGACGAAGATCATCACGGTCAGGAACAGCCAGAAGAACGACATGGAAATAAGGTAACGTTGGCTCGGAGGGCTGCCCACCACCCGCCGGTGGGGTCTCCCATGCCGCCGCTGGGATCCGGGCGCCGTCCGCTCGTGCCCGGGACCCCCGAAATGGAGCCTGGGTCACCGGGTTTGGGGTGCCGCCGTCACAGCCCTCGCCGGGGGTCCCTCATACCGTTCAGAGAGCGCTCACTCACGCCCCTTGAAGTCGTCAGAATCCCTTCACGAATGCTTCATGTGGGGCGGCTAAGTTCAGCGCAGATAGGTACTTGCCAATAACGCAAGACCCACTATCCTTGTTGCCTTCGAGGCGGGTCCAACGACCCCGGCTCGGAGGCGTTGGTCATTTGGTCGTCACCGTGGAGTGATAATGGCACTCGTACTAGACCAGTTCATGGCGGGTCTCATCCGCCGGAATCCTGGTGAAAAAGAATTCCACCAAGCAGTCCGTGAAGTCGCTGTCAAAGTCCTTCCCTACATCAACGAAAATCCCAAGTACGCAGAAGGGCGCATTCTCGAGCGCATGACGGAGCCGGATCGCGTCGTCATGTTCCGCGTGTCATGGGAAGACGATGCAGGGAACGTTCGCGTCAACCGCGGCTATCGCGTGCAGTTCAACAATGCGATTGGCCCTTACAAGGGTGGGTTGCGTTTCGACAAGTCGGTGAACCTCAGCATTCTGAAGTTCCTGGGGTTCGAGCAGGTGTTCAAGAACAGTCTCACGACCCTCCCCATGGGCGGCGGTAAGGGTGGCTCCGATTTCAATCCCAAGGGGAAGAGTGATTCCGAGGTCATGCGGTTCTGTTACTCGTTCATGACCGAGCTGTATCGGCACATCGGCAAGGACGTCGACGTGCCGGCCGGAGACATCGGGGTCGGTGCCCGCGAGGTCAGCTAT
>JBDHHA010000043.1:0-27129 GCA_039589615.1 Gemmatimonadota bacterium | reverse complement strand
CGATGGCTACGCGTGGATGGCCGCGGCGTTTGCCCGCGCCGATTCCCTGTCTCTCGACCCACACAAATGGCTCTTCGCCCCGGCCGATGTGGGGTGCGTCCTGGTGCGGGACGATGAGGTTTCCCGTCGCACATTCACGCTGTCCAGCGAGTACACCACGGTCACCCAAACCGACCCCATCGAGCGCTACGCGTTCTTCGATCACGGCCTCGAGATGTCCCGGCGGTTCCGCGGACTCAAGGTCTGGACCATTCTCAAGGCCCGGGGCGCCAACCACATTGCCGAGGTCATCGGGCATGACATCGCCCTGCGCCGGCACCTCGACGCCCGGATCGAGGCCGAGCAACGGCTCGAGTCCCTGGGCTCCGAGCTGAGCATATCCTGTTTTCGATTTGTGCCCGAAGGGGAGCATCCCGAGGAACGGATCAACGCCCTCAACCAACGAATCCTGGAGACGCTCGTGGCCGAGGGCCGCTGCTACATGTCTCCCACGTCATTGGACGGGCGGTACGCCCTCCGCGCCTGCATCGTGAACTTCCGAACGCGGCAGCAGGACGTGGACTTTCTGGTGAACGAAGTGTTGCGGGTGGGCGTGGAAGTGAGTGATTAGTCGCATTCTCCCAAAAAGAGCGTACCACGGCGTAATATTGGATGCAGGTGCACATCGCTCGTAGAGGCTTTTTCAAGGAGCCACCATGGCCTTCTCCATCCGCCGGGTCGACTACTTCTACACAACAGTCCAAGACGAACCCGGAGAGGCGTACAAGCTGCTGTCCCAACTCGCCGACCTTGGAGTAAATCTCGTGGGGTTCACTGCGGTCCCCGTGGGACCCATGCGCACGCAGCTCTCCCTGTTCCCCGAGGACAAGCCGAAGATGGTCGATGCCGCGACGAAATCGGGCTTGGTGCTGGATGGCCCCTACCACGCACTGCTGGTTCAAGGGCAAGACGAGCTGGGGGCGTTGGCCAGAATCCACGAGAAGCTCTTCGAAGCCCAAGTGAACGTGTACGCATCCACCGCCGTCGCTGCCGCGACGGGCAACTACGGCTACGTCATCTATGTACGGCCGGAAGAGTTTGAACGAGCCGCAGGCGCACTCCAAGTGTGAATCGGCGAAATCCGAGGCATTCATGAAGACCCACATCATCCTGGCCGCGGCGCTGCTCATGATTCCCATAACCCAGTCGGACAGTAAGCCCCCGCTCCTACCCCGCGACGTCGTGGCGGCACTCGCCAGCGAACTCTCCGGAGAAACCGCCAAGTCGAATCTCGAGTTCATCGCCCGGCAGCACCGCATGCGGGCATCCCGGGGGTACCGGGCCGCTGCCGAATACATCGCTGGTCAACTCAGGAGCTACGGGTTGAGCGACGTCCGCATCGAGCAGTTTCCGGCGGACGGCCGGTCGATGTACGGCACGCAGAAGAGCCGCCCGTCCTGGGATGTCGACTTCGCGGAGCTGTGGGAGCTCGAGGAGACACCGGGCGGATGGGAGCCGGCCTACCGGCTGGCGAGCTATGACGCCATGCCCATCACCCTGGCGCAGGACAGCGACTCGGCCGATGTGGTAGCGGACCTCATCGACGTGGGAGCGGGCACGTCCGAAAGCGACTACGACGGGAAGGATGTACGCGGAAAGATCGTCCTCACGTCGTCCCAGCCCGGGGCCACGGCGGCACTTGCCGTGGATCGCTACGGCGCCGCCGGCATGGTGAGCTACGCCCAGAACCAGGTCACCGCGTGGTGGAAGGAGGACGAGAATCTGATCCGGTGGGGTCACCTGGACAGCTTCTCACCCCGGCGCACCTTCGGGTTCATGGTGTCCCTCAAGCAGGCCCGGACGTTTCAGGAGCGACTCGCTCGGGGCGAGCGGATCCGACTGCACGCCAAGGTGGAAGGGGCGCGTCATGAAGGACTCTACGATATCGTCACCGCCGTCGTACAGGGTGTCGACCCCACACTGCGCGACGAGGAGATCGCGTTCAGCTGCCACCTCGACCATCAGCGGCCCGGGGCCAACGACAACGCCAGCGGATGTGTGACCATCCTCGAGGTGGCCCGCACGCTGCAGAAGCTGATCGATGAAGGGCGGATTCCCCGCCCCGCCCGGAGCATCCGCTTCATCTGGCCGCCCGAGATCGAGGGGACCATCATCATCCTCAGCCAACGGCCGGAGCTGGCCGACCGGATCAAGGCGGCTGTGCACATGGACATGGTGGGCGGCGGCCCCGTCACGAAGGCCATGTTCCACGTCACCCGGGGGCCCACGAGCCTGCCGTCGTTCGTGTACGACGTGAGCCAGGTGTTTGGTACGTTCGTGAACGAGCAAACCGCGGCATACGCCAGCACGCGCGTTGCCGATTTTCCGTTCGTCGCCCGCGAGGGAGGTAAGGAGGCGCTGCAGGCCGAACTCGTAGAGTTCACCACGGGAAGCGACCATCAGGTCTACACCGAGGGATCGTTCCGCATCCCGGCCATCTACCTCAACGATTGGCCCGACCGGTACATCCACACGAACTTCGACAGCCCGGCCAACATCGACCCTACCAAGTTGGAGCGGGCGGGGTTCATCGGCGCGGCCAGCGCCTATTACCTGGCCGGCCTCGAGCGAGACGACGTTCCCCAACTCCTGAAGACGATCGAGCCCCTGGCACTCCGGCGCCTGGCGACAACCATGGAACGCCGGGCGGAACTCTCGGATGACGAGGCCGCGACCTTGATGAGGGGCCACGTTTGGTATGAACGAGGGGTCCTCGAGTCCGTCGATGATTTCCTAGGAGGCCCGACCGGCGCTTCCGCATCGCCGTTTCTGGAGGGCCTTTTGGCGGCGAGCGGTGCCTCACCCCGGCCAAGCGGGGATGGCACACTCGTCTTTCACCGCAATCCCGATGTCAAAGGACCGATGTCGGCCTTTGGGTACGACTACTTCAGCGATCACTACGACGGGCCGTCCGTGGGCCTGTCCCGGCATGCTGCCAGGTGGGGCGCCGGCGCATACTCGTACGAGGTTTTGAATCTCGTGGACGGAGAGCGCACTGCGCAGGACATTCGGGACCTCGTGTCGGCGGAGTTCGGGCCGGTGCCGTTGGAGTTGGTGGTGGAGTACTTGCAGGCGCTGGAGGCGGCTGGGGTGGTGGGGCGGTGACCTCGCAATCACAACGTCTTGCGAAGATCGCGGCCGTGACCACCCTGTTTTGGGGTGCGGTCACCTCCTGCGCGTCGGATGTTGCCGGTGGGTCTCGCATCATCACCACCGTCGACACGACGAATGGAGTGGTGCATGTCCTGAACGCGGGAACCCCGTCCACCTGGGCGCTGGACCCCGTCACCGTCATCGGAAACATCGAAGAGGGCCCCGACGCCTTCGGGCGCGTGATGTCGTTCGTCGCCGACGCGGACTTGAATATCTACGTCGCGGATGTGTTTGCCTCCGAGATTCGCGTGTTCGACCCGTCCGGTCGCCACTTGCGGACCTTTGGGCGCAAGGGTGCCGGGCCCGGAGAGATTGGCTCTCCCTATTCGTTGGGATGGGTGGGCGACTCGTTGGCCGTGCACGATCTGGGGAATGCCCGGATCGGACTCTTCTCCCCAGTGGGAGACTGGATGGGGCAATGGCGTGCCCAGAGCATCACGGGCCCCGAGATCCGCCTGCGACAGGGATCACCCGGGGATCTCTACGGCTTTGCCGGGCGGCGGATCAATGACCAATTCGAAGTGGGGTACCACCACCTGTCGGCCGCAGGCTCGGGCGACACGATCCCCTTCCCGGAGAGCCCCCACGAGCAACCGACGGGGCCCCTCTGCGAGTCACGCCAAGCGACTTCCTTCCAAGCGATTACCTTTTTCGGGATTCCCTTTGGCGCCAGGCACAGGCACACGCCCGGGCCCGACAATACTATTGCCGCCGCCTGGACACCTGAGTACCGGATAGCCTTTCTCGATACTGACGGTGACACCGTCCGCGTCGTGGAGCGAGAATACGTCCACCAACCAATCAGCGACGCGGAGTGGGAGGAGGGAACACGGGAGTGGAGGGAATTTCGCGAGGAGCATCCGGGCGCCGACTGCAATCCGTCCCGCCAGGCCCGCCCGGCAACGAAACCGGCCATTCGGCATTTCTTCTTCGACTCGAGCGGAAGGATGTGGGTGGAGTCCTACGCAGCCAGCGGCACAACGGCCTTTGACGTGTTCGATCCTACGGGCCGCCTGCTGGGCAGCATGCCCGTCCCACCCCGAGACACCACGGTGTGGCCGTACGTGGAGCAAGACCGGCTGATGGTGGTGACGAAGGACAGTTTGGATGTGCCGTATGTGAATGTGTTCAGGATTGTGATGGAGGGGTCTGAGTAGAGTTGAGATAGCGCGGGCGTTTGTGAGGCAACTGGACCGCTGACCGAACCAGCATGGCATCGTTGGTGCAGCGGATCAACGTGTTCCGGGGGCCTAAGTTTTGTGGACTATCGAATTACCTCCCTTGCCGGTTCTCCTGGAATCCATGTGATCGCATCCACTTTTCGGGATTGGGGCTGGAGGAGTCAGGAAGGTCGGACAGATCGACGTGCTCGCTAATCATGCGGATGAGGCGGGACCGCATCTCCCACTCGGCGCTGGTTTGGGGATCGTCTCCGGCGCCGCGGCGTCGGCCAAAACGCTTGCGGTGGTAGTCGACACAGAGTCGCCGCGCGACGACCACGAGCCACGTGGTGAGCTTCCCTCTTCCGTCGGCTACATACCCGCGCAGGCGGTGGAAGTCGTTGCGCTTGAGCTCGTCGAGGAGGAACGTGTACCGCTCCATGCCGTCGTCATAATCGGCACAAGCTTCCCGCGCCGTCGTCAAGATCAGACGACTGTGTTTGTTGACGAACCGGCGCCACGCACCTTCCTTCGCCGCTGGATCGGCGGCGTCCAGTAATGCAGACAACTCTGGAGGAAGGGCCTGGGCCATGTCTCACACTCGCGGCTTTTCCACGGGTTCTCGAGATCGGCACAAGGTATCCGTGGCACCCCGCCTCAGCAACTCGACACCTCGCCTGACAATACCGAGGACCAGCCATCGCGGACATGAACCGTTCCTTATATTAGGGGATGACCCTCACCCTCTGTCGGCACACCACACCCGAGGCATTTCTCGACCGGGTGGGCCCGTTGCTCTTGCAGCGTGAGGCCGAGAACAATCTCGTGTTCGGCATCGTCGGTGTTTTGCGGGACCACCCCGACTACTACAGCGCCCCCCCCTACCTCGCCTCGGTGGAGCACGGGGAAACCCCCGTGGCGTGCGCGATCCGCACGCCGCCCTTCGGGATGATTCTGACCCGCATGCCGCAGGACGGCCTCGACCTCGTGGCCGGCGATATCGAGCGGGAGTACGGCGAGATACCGGGTGTGGTGGCACCCGCCCCCACGGCTGAGGCGTTCGCCGACGTCTGGTCCCGGCGAACCGGAACCGAAGCACGCGTCAAGATGCGTCAACGCATCTACCAGCTCGACCGGGTGCGACCGCCGGAGCCGCCAGCCAGTGGGCACCTGCGCCAGGCCACGGAGGGTGACTTCGACCTGCTGGCGGAGTGGATCGACGCCTTCAGCATCGAAGGCGAGGGCACAGGTCCTGCTCGGTACACAGGTAGCTCCCCACACCGCAAACCACAAAAGACCGCGAGACTACATCTCGACAACGGGTCGGCGTTCGTCTGGGAAGATGAAGAGCCCGTGGCGATGGCGGTGTGGTCAGGACCCACCCCACACGGCATCCGCATCAGTGGCGTATATACCCCACCGGAATTCCGGCGTCGCGGTTACGCGTCGGCGCTGGTGGCGGATCTGAGCCAACGGATGCTCGACGACGGCCGCTCGTTCTGTTCGTTGTATACCGATCTGGCGAATCCCACGTCCAACAGCATCTACCAGGCCATCGGCTACGAACCAGTGTGTGATTCGGCAATGTACGAATTCCTGCGCAGCGAGGGATAACGACCATGCTCCGCCGTATCAGCCTTGTGCGGATCGCATTGGCCGTCATCGTGCTCGTTGCGGCGTTTGCCATGTACTGGCAGGTCAGCGGACGCCAACAGCTCGACCGCATCACTCTTCCCGATGGTTTCCACATCGCTGTCTACAGCGATGACGTCCCCAACGCACGGCAGCTGGCCCTGGGTACGAACGGCACCGTCTTCGCCGGCTCACGACGTGCGGGGAGCGTGTACGCGGTGGTCGATCATGACGGTGATGGTGTGGCCGATGAGACCTACACTATCGCCGGCGGTCTCGCGATGCCTAGCGGGATTGCGTTTCGCGATGGCGCGCTGTACGTGGCGGCGGTGAGCCGGGTGTTGCGATTCGACGACATCGAATCCCATCTCACGAATCCCCCGGCGCCAACCGTTATACGGGACGACCTCCCCACCGAGACGCATCACGGATGGAAGTTCATCCAGTTCGGCCCCGACGGCCTGCTGTATGTCCCGGTGGGTGCGCCCTGCAACATCTGCAAGCAAAGCGACGAGCGGTTCGCCACCATCCTCCGCATGAACCCCGACGGCTCGAATCTCGAGGTCTTCGCCCACGGCGTACGCAACTCGGTGGGATTCGATTGGGACCCGCGCACCGGGGAGCTCTGGTTCACCGACAACGGGAGGGACATGCTGGGGGACGACGTGCCCCCCGACGAGCTGAACCGCGCCCCCGATCCGGGGATGCACTTCGGCTTTCCTTTCTGTCATGGTGGAACCATCGCGGATCCGGAGTACGGCGCCGAGCAGGAGTGCAGCGTCTTCACCTCTCCGGCCCGGCGCCTCGATCCCCACGTGGCGGCCATCGGGATGCGGTTCTACACTGGGTCCATGTTTCCGCCGGCCTATCACCGGCAGATCTTCATGGCGGAGCACGGGTCGTGGAACCGCAGCACCCCCATCGGCTACCGCATCACGACGGCACGCCTCGAGGGCAATCGAGTCGTGGGGTACGAGGTCTTTGCAGAGGGGTGGCTGCAAGGAAGACGGGCGTGGGGCCGGCCTGCCGATGTCTTGGTGATGCCCGACGGGGCACTCCTGGTGTCCGATGATCAACAGGGAGCGATTTACCGGATCACCTACCGGAGATAATCCTCAGTCCTCCTTGGCCATCGCCGACCGGGCAATCTGCTTCACCCGGGCGTCGCTGTCCCGTCGGAACCTCGTCAGGACCTGCAACGCACTGGGATCCGATATCTGTTTCAGGGCCATGGCGGCCATGGCCCGCACCTGCGTGTTCCATCGTCGGCCAAAGAAGAGAAACCGCCGTTGCTTGAGGATCTTGAAAAGCGCGGCGATGGAAATCTCGTCGCCGATCTGCCCCAAGGCCTGACAACACGTGATGACGAGTTCGGTGTCTTTGGTGGTTTTCGGAATCGCGGCCAACGCCTCCGCAGCTTCCGCAGAACCCAGACTTCCGAGGCTGCGAACGGCGCCCTTGGCCTTCCCCTCCTCACCGCCGTAGGCATAGGGTAGCACAATGTCGATGAGATCGTTCCGCCCCAACCGTTCGAAGAGTTGAAATGCAGCCCGCCGGATCTTGCGATTGCTGTCGGCGAGGCTGAACTCGAGTTCGTCCCGCAGGTCGTCGGTGACCCGATCGACAACCTCGAGCACACGGTACCGTTGCTCCACCACGATTCCCGTCACGATGGCCTGTTTCAATTGGAGTGCGGCTACCGGCCCCATTTCCGCCAGGACATTGGCGGCCATCTGCCGGGCGCGAAAGTCCTTCTCTCTCTCGATCACATGAACCAAGACGGGAATCGCCGGGCGCCCCAGCGCGCCGATGACCTGCGCGGCCCGTTCCTGGCGGACGGGATCATCGGAGCTGAGGTCCTCTTCCAGCAACTTCTCGGTCGTGGCATCCAGCTTCCGGTCGAGGACCCTGGTGACACTCTCCACACTCGATTCCCCGGCCTCTGCGAGCTGCCCCCGGCGGTCTCGGAGCTGAAGCAAGATCCGCGCGGCGAGCGTGTAGTCGGCAAACTGGACCGCGCATTCCGCCATCTCGAACAACATGGTGGCCATCTGCTGGACGATGCGAGGGTCGGTCTCGTGCTCAAAGGCGCCGAGCACATAGCTGACCGCAAGCTCGGCAAATTTGTGTTGCAGCCCAAGGGCCAAACCGCCCATCAAGCGGGAACACGACTGGATCACCTGCTCCTTGCCCAGCGGATCCTGATCGGCGAAACCCTCGAAGAGCGCAGCGAGCAGCCGGCGAATCACCTTGTGCTCGCCCTTGATGAGAAATTCTCTGCCGAACCGGGGCAGCGCTTCACGCACCGCTTCCGTCGGATCGTCCGGCAGGGTCCCGATGAGGGCCGCCACGACATCCACTTCGATGACCTCGTCCACCGGAGGCGCGCCCAGGTCGTCCAGCAAGCTCTGCACGACGCCAAGAGTGTACTGTCGTTGGTTGAACGCAACCGACCGCAACCCGTGCTGCGTCGCCAAGTCGTCCCAAAAACCCCGGTCGGTGCCGGATGACGGAAGGTCGCGTAGGGCGTCGATGAACGTGTCGATTTCCTCGGGAACCGGGGGGGCAAAGAACGTAATAGAGTCGATCCCGACCGACTTCAAGAAGGCGATGAAGCCATCGGCAACCGCGTCGTAAGACCCCGTGTCGGTCTTCACTCCGTTGACCAACAGGGACTCGCCGACATACGCCAACGTCAGCGTCGGGTGAATGCTCAGGAATCGATCCAGTTCCACTTGGAGCGTATCCACCGCCTGCACCACGGGCTGTGCATCGACCGGATAGAGCTTGACGTTGGTGACGGCTCCGTGCAGCGCCCGCAACACGTCCGGCACCTGCTTCAACTCGCCGGGACTCAGCGCCTCGTCCTCCGCCGCCGAGACCATGGCCACCGTCGTGCGTGACTTCCGGACGCGAGAGTACTGCACCTGGAGCAACTCGATCTGATCGAGCTTGTGTTCGACGGCAAACTCCCGCCAGAACCCCTGCTCGATGGTGTCGGGCTTCGTCCGTCCCAAGGTGATCACCAGCGTCTTGAGCTGCTCTTGAGTGACCCCCCGTCGGAACGCGATCCCCTTGAGCTCGTAGCGGGCCAGTAGCTCAACGTAGGACTCGGTGAGAGCATTCAGCTCAATGGTTTCGAGTCGCTGGCCGTTGATGAGCAACACGTTATTCGCCTGCGAGAGTAACAGACGCTCGTTGCGCTCGAGGATGCCGTCGATCGGTTCCTTGATCTGCTCCAGCGCCTGTGCGATGGCGGCACTTTCAGGCGGGTAGAGCTGAATGTTCCGGACGGCGGTCATGAGGTTGCGAAGCACAGTGGGGACGAGGGGGAGGCTCTCACGCTCGAGCTTCTGTCCGGTGTCGACATCATCGAGGAGCTCCCCCGAGTAGTGGGAGGCCTCATCAGCGTTGAAGACCGCTTGTGTGTAGGTAACCTGCGCCCGCTCGTACTCCCGCGCCTTCTCTTGATTGGCCGATCGCTTGTAGTGGTACGCGAGCAAGGAGGCCGACGGCAGCAGGCTTTGTTGGTACAACCGCTCGTGGTATTGACCGGCCTGCTCGTGCAGCTTGGATCGGCGATCTTCGTCGACCGACCCGTAACTGATGTCCATCACCCGCTTGCCGAGGAAGCGCATGACCTCGTCATTCACCTGGAAATCCATCTTCACCAAGCCGAGAGTCTCGGCACGATCCAGGAATTCCAGGACTTTGTTTTCGTCGAGATCGGCACTTCCGGTCAGCATGCTGACTGAGATGTCTTCACCCATGGTCGACGCACGCGCCAGGAGGTCCATCCCCTCATCGTCGAGTGCGGCGATCTTCTCGATCACGATCTCCTCGAGCGACTTGGGCAGATACCCTTCCTCCAAAGGCTCGATCACCCACTCCTGTCCCACCAGGTTGACCTTACGATCCGCCACCAGCTTGCGGATGATCTCGGACAGGAACAGGGGGTTGCCCTGCGTCGTTGCAACCAGATCCTCCTCGAACGCGTCCGGCATCCGGAGACTCGGGAAGACGGTCCCCAGATACTCGGCGATGTGGTTGGCTCCGAGAGGTCGTAACCGGGTGCGGCGGGCGGTGAGATCCTCGGATTCCATCTTGAGGAAGCGATCCAGCGGCGACGCCTCGCCCACATGGATCGACTCCATCGCTGCGCCGCAAACGAACAACGTGAGTTCTTTGCGCTCCATCAGCACACGGAACAAGAGGAGCGTCGCCTCATCCGCCAGATGCAGGTCGTCCACGAGCAGTACGAGCGGGCGGAACTCGACGAGTCGAGGGAGGAAACCTGCCAGCGTGGCGAAGATGGCCTGTCGCCCCTGACTGTCGGGCTGCTCGGTGGACGCCGCGGAGTCCGTTGGCGCCAGCTGCGGTATGACATGGGCGAGGCGGGCAAGATCGTCACTGCTCAGACCATCGAGAACGGCCCGGCCCTTGTCCTGCTGCTGGTTGAGGAGTGCCACGATGACCCGCTGCAACAGATAGTAGGGACGGAACGCCTCCTGTTGATCGCCCCACACCTTCGTCACCGCAAACGTATCGCCGACGGTCAGGTTGTCCCGGATGGTATCCACCAGGGTGGTCTTTCCGCTGCCGGGGGCCCCTTCAAAGACCAAGAAATTGCCCAGTCCCTGACTGAGCTCCTCCAACGCATCGGTAACGACAGCGAGCTCGTCGTCCCGCCCGACGATGCCCGTGACCTTTAGCCGGTGGAGCGCCGTCTTGGGAAAGACCTTGGCGGGATCGATGTCCCCGGCGGCCGACGCCCGGTTCCGTCCCGACTGCTTTGCGTGATACAGGGCGGTGTCGGCGGCCTGGAACAACTCCTGTCCGTCGGTGGCGTCCTCGGGAGCCGAGGCGACACCGATGCTCACCGTGATGGGAAGGACCACACCCGACTCCCGCACCGTGAATGGGCGGTCCCGGGTGCGCTGCAGCAGGCGGTCGGCAACTTCTTGTCCATCCCGACGACTGGCGCCCGGCAGCACGATCATGAACTCGTCGCCGCCGTAACGTGCCGGCATGCCGTCCGCGCCCACTATCTCTGTCATGGCGGCCGCCATCCAGGTCAGGACCTGATCCCCGGTTTCGTGGCCGTGGGTGTCGTTCACCTCCTTGAAACGATCCAGGTCGATCACCAGGAGGGCCAGGGGATAGTCTTCGCCCGTCTCCCACCGCACTCGGTGCTCGAAGTAGCTGAGCAGAAATCGGCGGTTGTGGATGCCCGTCAGCTCATCTTCGAAGATGAGCCGCGAGGGATCCTTCCCCACGTGTTCGAGGACGTCGACGAGTTCTTGGTATTGCATACGCTATCAATGCTCGGGCCCCGGACCATACCAGTCCCCTGGCCGGCCGGCGGAGCCGCCCCGGAGGCGTTTCCTGCCACGCAGCCCGGGCGACCCACTTAATAGTTGACACCACCATACCACCCGGCCCCGGGCCGGTCAGTGCGCAAAGTCACGACCCCTGTACACTTAGGCGTTGCGTGGGGGCGGTCTCATAGACACTGTTCAAAAGCTTGACAGCTCTGGCCCACGCACACGTGCCGTGGCATGTTCAAGACCCCCAACCGGAGGATCCCGTGGAAACCGATCGACGCACCTTCGTGAAGACCACAGCCGGCCTCACCCTCGCCGCCGCCGGCCTCGTTCCCGGGTGTGCGACCGCCCCAACCCGTCTCGATCGCATCGGCGTCCAGTTGTATACCGTGCGCCGGGGCATGGCCGAAGATTTCGACGGCACGCTGTCCCGGATCGCCACGATTGGGTACCGCGAGGTGGAGTTCGCCGGATACTTCGACCGGGAGCCCGCCACCGTGCGCGCAGTGCTGGATGCGGCGGGGTTGGCGGCTCCGTCCGCCCACGTCGGGTACGAGACCCTACAGGAGGGGTGGGCCCAGACAATCGAAACCGCGACGACGGTGGGTCATTCGTACCTCGTCTGCCCCTCTCTGCCGGGAAGTGTCCGTGAGAGCCTGGACGGGTATCGGGAAGCGGCAGCCGTCTTCAACCGAGCGGGCGAGCAGGCTCGGGCCGCGGGGATCCAATTCGGGTTTCACAACCACGCCGTCGAGTTCGAACCCCTCGACGGCCAAGTCCCCTACGATCTCCTGCTGGCGGAAACCGACCCCCAACTGGTGACCTATCAGCTGGATCTCTTCTGGGCTGCACGTGCCGGGGGCGACCCCCTCGAATACTTCGCCGCACATCCCGGTCGCTTCTCGTCGGTCCACGTGAAGGACATGGACGGGACCCCGGAGCGCCGCATGGTCGACGTGGGAGCCGGGGTGATGGACTTCGCCGCCATGTTCGCACAGCGGGAACGCGCGGGCATCCGACACTTCTTCGTGGAGCACGACAACCCGACCGACGCGTTTGCGTCCGTGCGCGCCAGTTACGAGCATCTCGCCCAACTGACGTTTTGAGGATTCGGGCCGCCAGCCCCATGGCACCGTGACGATGCGAGGGATACCTTAGCCGGCACCACCAACCAGCAGCGGGAAACACATGTGGCTCTTCCCCCAACGAAGAACCTACGACGTGTGCATCGTGGGATCCGGCGCGGGCGGCGGCGTGGCCGCGAAGATGCTGACGGAGGCCGGCGCCGACGTCATCATGCTCGAGGCAGGCCGCGACTGGGACGTCGCCGGCGACTCCACGATGTTCAAGTGGAACTACGAATCCCCCCGTCGAGGCCGTAGCACGGCCGAACGGAACTTCGGCGAGTTCCACGCGGGTCTCGGGGGGTGGTCCCTCGAGGGCGAGCCGTACACGCGCGCGCCCGGCGATTCCTTCGATTGGTTTCGCACGAGACAACTCGGGGGACGCACCAACCACTGGGGGCGCATCTCCCTGCGGTACGGTCCCGACGACTTCAAGCCCCGCAGCAAGGACGGCATGGGGGACGACTGGCCCATTGCCTACGACGACATCGCGCCGTATTACGACCGGCTCGACCGCATGGTGGGGTTGTTCGGTTCCCGGGAGGGTTTGCGCGACGCCCCCGACGGAATCTTTCAACCGGCGCCCCGGCCCCGGTGTTACGAGCTGCTCGTCAAGGAAGCGTGCGACCGACTGGCCGTCAACTGCATTCCTGCCCGCCTGTCGATACTCACACGTCCCTTGAACGGCCGGCCGGCGTGTCATTACTGCGGGCAGTGCGGCCGAAGTTGCGGTGTGAACGCCAACTTCTCGTCCACGGGCGTGCTCATCCCCCCTGCCCTGGAAACCGGTCGTCTCACCCTGGTCACCAACGCCATGGCGCGGGAGGTCACCACCGACAGGACGGGCCTGGCAACCGGCGTGTCCTACATCGACAAGACCGATGGGAGTGACAACCACGTGAGGGCCCGTATCGTGGTGTTGGCGGCAAGCGCGTGCGAGACGGCGCGGCTGCTCCTCAACTCGACCTCGTCCCTCTTCCCGGACGGGCTCGCCAACACCAGCGGGACGGTGGGCAAGTACCTCACCGACTCCACCGGAAGCGACGTCGCGGGATTCGTTCCGCGCCTGATGGACAACGTCCCCCACAACGAGGACGGCGCCGGCGGCGGTCACATCTACATGCCCTGGTGGCTGAACAACGAGGACCTCGACTTCCCCCGGGGTTACCACGTCGAGGTGTGGGGCGGCCGTGGCATGCCGGGATATGGTTTCATGGGAGGCATTCACAACTACCCCGGCGGCGGCGGCTACGGCCGGCAGCTCAAGGAAGACTATCGGCGGTATTACGGTGCGGTGGTGGGGTTCTCCGGACGGGGCGAGATGATCCCCAACGAGGACAGCTACTGTGAGATCGATCCCAACGTCGTCGATCGGTGGGGCATCCCCGTACTACGGTTCCACTTCCAGTGGACCGACCGGGAATACCTTCAGGTCAAGCACATGCAAGAGACGTTTCGGGAGCTCATCACCGCCATGGGTGGGACGCCGTTCGGATCGATGCCCGGCCCGGACCGGGGGTACGGCATACTCCCGGGTGGCCGCATCATTCACGAAATCGGAGTCACCCGAATGGGAGAGAGCCCGCGGACGTCGGTCCTCGACCACCACTGCCGGGCGCACGACGTGAGGAACCTCTTCGTGGCCGACGGGGGCCCGTTCGTGTCGCAGGCGGACAAGAACCCCACATGGACGATCATGGCCCTCGCCATGCGGACGAGCGAATACATCTCCGACGAGCGCAACAGGGGGAATCTCTAATGGGAACCATGCACCGGCGGGAAGTCGTTCAGCTCCTCGCTGCCGCGCCCCTGGCGTCGGCGTTCGAATGGTCGTCGGAAGACGCCGAGCAGGCCCGCCGCTCATCCCTCGCGGCCCGGCGCAACGCCGCCGAGTCCGGCGGGCAGTTCGTGCCCCAATTCTTCACCGCGCACGAGTACGAGACGGTGCGCGTGCTCGTGGACATGATCATCCCCCGAGACGAACGCTCCGGCAGCGCCACCGACGCCGGAGTGCCCGAGTTCATGGATTTCATCGTGCTGGACGAAGAGGGGCGTCAGACGGCAATGCGCGGTGGCCTCGCGTGGCTCGACGCCATATGCCGGGCGCGTTTCGACAAGACGTTCGTGGATGGCACGGATGAGGAACGCAGAGCCGTGTTGGACGGCATCGCCTGGCCGGAGAGGGCCCGGGAAGACATGAGCCACGGCGTTTCCTTCTTCAATAGCTTCCGGGATCTGACGGCCAGCGGGTTCTGGTCGAGTCGGATCGGGGTCGAGGACTTGCAGTACCAGGGCAACACCGCCATTCCTGAATGGACCGGCTGCCCCCAGGAGGCCCTCGACAAGGTGGGCGTGCGATACAACGACAGATAATCCGAGGTCGAGACAATGAGTAATAGACGGTTGGGAGTAGGATTCATCGGGTGTGGATTCAACGCCCAGTTTCACATCCGGGCGTGGACCGGCGTGCGCGACGCCGACGTACTCGGCGTGTTCAGCCCGGATGCGGCTCAGGCAGACGAGGCCGCGGCGTTGGCCCGCCGACTGCGAGTGGGTGACGCCACGTCGCACACGTCGATTACCGAGATGGTGGCCAACCCCGACATCGACGCGCTGTGGATCTGCGCGCCGAACCACGCCCGCGTCGAGAACGTCGAGGAGATTGCCGCCGCCGTGGCGTCGGGAAAGGGCGAGCTCAAGGGGATCGCGTGCGAGAAGCCCCTCGGTCGCACCGTGGCGGAAGCCAAGAGGGTCGCCGAGTTGATCAAGGGCATCGGCGTCAGTCACGGATACCTGGAGAACCAGATCTTTGCGCCCCACGTGAACCGGGGACGCGATCTGATCTGGGCCCGAGGCGCCGCCCTCACCGGCCGGCCCTACCTGGCTCGGGCCGCCGAGGAGCACAGCGGTCCCCACATGCCGTGGTTCTGGCGGGGCAACATGCAGGGCGGCGGCGTGCTCAACGACATGATGTGCCACTCGGTGGAGGTCGTGCGCCACCTGTTGACGAAGCCGGGCGCACCGCGCGGATCGATCAAGCCGGTGAACATCACGGCGCACATCGCGAGCCTCAAGTGGACGCGTCCCGAGTACATCGAGAGGCTCAAGCAGACCATGGGCAGCGACGTCGATTACGGGAAGCACCCCGCGGAAGATTTTGCCAGCTCCACCATCGAGTACGAGGCCGAAGACGGATCGACGTTGCTGGGGGAAGTCTCGACGTCGTGGAGTTTCGTGGGTGCCGGGCTGCGGCTCTCGGCCGAGTTGCTGGGCCCCGAGTACTCGATGTCGTGGAACACGTTGGAAAGCGCCCTCAAGCTCTTCTTCAGCCGGGAGGTGTCAGGCGAGGCGGGTGAGGATCTCGTCGAGAAACAAAACGCGGAAATGGGCCTCATGCCCGTCGTCCCCGACGAAGCGGCGATGTACGGCTACGAGGCAGAAGACCGGCACTTCACCCAGGCGTTCCTCCACGGTGAAGCGCCCTTGCTCACCTTCGACGACGGCGTCGAGGTGATGGAGATCCTCATGACGTCGTACATGAGCGCCGAGCAGGGCAAGACGCTGCCGTTCCGTCCGGACGGGTTGGAATCGTTCGTGCCGGCGGTGGCCCGGGGAGAATGGCGGGGATAGTAATCCGCAACGTTCCTTAACATTCACTGGGTATCAGCGTCTGCCACCCCGGATACGTATGCGGGGTATAACCGCGCACGCTCTTGATCGGGACCAACGCGCCACGATGTCAGAGATCTCCCCGCGCCGCCGCTTTCTGCCCAGCTTCGTACTGGGACTGGGCTTGCTCGCCCCGGTCGACGGGGTCGCTCAGGGAGCCGACATTCTCACGGGCGTGGTCATCGACCGCGACAGTCTCCCTCTGATCCAGGTCAGGGTCGAAGCCATTTCGCTCGAATCGGAGATCGTTCGCACGGCGGTCACCGACCGGCTCGGCCGATTCACCATCCTCTTTCCCGACGGGGGCGGCCAGTACAGGATCTCGGCCAAGCGCATCGGCTTGATCCCGGCGGAGGCCGTCCTCATCCGCTACGCGGACGAAGACCGGCTGGTGTGGAACGTGCAGATGCACGCTCAAGCCCTCCGGCTGGAGGACATCGAGGTGACCGCCTCGTCTGATTTCGATGCCGCGTGGGCAGAGACCGTGCTGGGCCGGAGCTTCACCGCCGAGGAGCTCGCCAACCTCCCAGTGGACCTTCTGGACCTCACCCTCCTCGCCATGTTCGCGGACGGGACCATCCTACTCGATCCCACGGACAGCACCGAGGCCGCCATTTCCGTGGGCGGATTGGGACCAGACGCCAACACGGTGACGGTGGACGGGCTCTTGGCGAACAACGCCTCGACCCTGCCGCGGGAGGGGCTGGAGTCGGTGGAGGTCCTCACCGATTCGTACGACGTGTCAATGCGGGGATACGGCGGGGCCTCGATCCGCGCCCGGACGAGAGGCGGTACCAACAACGTGCGGGGTTCGGTGCGGTATTCGCTGCACGACCCCCGTCTCGCCTTCGGCGAGACCGAGTTGTCGCCCTACGGACGCTCCGCCAGCCTGAACCAGTTGAGCGGCGGCATCGGAGGGCCGCTCGTGCGGAACAAGTTCTTCATCAACGTGTCGTTGATGGGCAACCTCCGCAGCAACCCGCTCCGGTCGCTCAACACCGCCACACCCGCCGACCTCCAGCGGCTCGGCGTGGCGCCGGACTCGGTGACCCGTCTCCTCGGCCTCGCCGACCAGCTTGGGCTGGTGACGGAGCAGCGCTTTGGAGCCAACCAGTCCGACAGGAGGGCCTCCGCGCTGGTGCGCCTCGACTACCTGCTGACCGACCGTCAGACGGTGACCGTGACCGGCAATTGGGCGGCCCAGGACAGCGACCCCACCCGTTCTTCCCAACTGGCGCTTACTGACGTGGCCGGGGTGTCGACGTCGTCGGAGGGAGCCGTGGCGGTTTCCCTCGCCTCCCAGCTGGGGCTCCAGTGGTCGAACCAATTCAGGGCCTCAGTGCGGCGCGAGCGGCGTGACCAAACCCCGTTTCTCTACACACCCCAAGCGCGCATCCGCGTGGCCTCGGAGCTGGCTGACGGCTCGACGGGCATCACGACGCTCACCCTGGGCGGGAACACCGGGATGCCCAACTATTCGCGCACCACCACGCTCCAGGCCGACAACCAGATCTCGTGGCTTTCGGGTGGCGGAGGACACCGGCTGCGTCTCGGCGGCAACATCATGTACCGGAGCACCGAGAGCGAGTCCTCGTCAAACCAGCTGGGGACGTTCTCGTTCAATTCCCTGGCGGAGTTCGAGCAGGGAGCGGCGGCGTCGTTCCGCAGAACGCTGGCGCCCAGCCTCCGGATCACGCGCGCCATGTCCTACTCGGTGTACGGGAGTGATGCGTGGAGAGTATCCCCGGAGGTGCAGCTGACCTACGGCTTGCGATTCGATGGAGCCACCAACCCGAGTCCGCCGCCATACAACCCGACGCTCGACGTCCGCTTCGGCCGCCGCACCGATCGGTTGCCCTCCACCCTGGCGATCAGCCCCAGCGCGAGCTTCACCTGGAGCCTTCCGGGCGCCGGCTCCCGACCAGCACTCATCGTGCGCGGCGGCGCGAGGCTCACCCAGGGGCGCGGAGGAAACAGCTTCGTTTCCAGCGCGCAGCGTGCCACCGGCCTTGCCGACTCGGAGCAGGAGATCAACTGCACCGGCGTCGCGGTACCGGTCCTGGATTGGCTGAGCTACGTCGGCGATCCCAACGCCGTCCCCACGGCATGCTTCGACGGCACCGCCGGGAATGCCGTGACGTCGGGCGTCGCCCCGACCGCCACAGTATTCAGCGACGGGTACAGGGTGGCGAGGAGCCTCCGTACGTCCCTGAGTCTCCAGCGGCACATCGCGTCGTTCTTGCGCGCGACGGTTTCGGGGTCCTACACCCGGGGCATGAGAGCTTCGAGCGTCACCGACCTCAACCTCAACACCGGCGGCGGGTTTCGGCTCGCGGCCGAAGACAACCGGCCCGTGTTCGTGTCTCCCGAAGACATCACGCCGTCCACCGGAGCCGTCCGGCTCACCGATTCCAGGATCTACGACGATTTCGGCCAGGTGCGCGACGTTGCATCCGAGGGTATCTCCGAAGCCGTCCAGCTCACGACATCACTCCGGGGCTCCACCAACAACGGAATCACGCTGACGGGATCGTACACCTGGTCTCACGTCCGCGACCGAGTCACGGGACTCAGCGGCGGCAACACGGCCGGCGATCCCAACGCCCTCGAGTGGGGATCGAGCAGCCGGGGAAGGATCCACGCCTTCTCGTTGAGCTTTGGATATCCCATCGGCACCAATCTGGAAATCTCCGCCAGCGGCCGATTCCAGTCGGGCAGTCCATACACACCAATCGTGGGCGGGGATCTCAACGGTGACGGATCGTCCCGCAACGACCGAGCCTTCATCTTCGCACCCGACGCGCCGGGGACGGACCCTACCTTGTCTGCCGAGATGCAGCGGCTCTTGGAAAGAACGTCGCCCAGCGCCCGCAGTTGCCTCGAGGCTCAGTTCGGACAACTCGCCACGCGAAACAGCTGCACCGGCCCCTGGACCTCACGGCTGGATCTGGCGGTCAACTACCGTCCGCCCTTCCTCGGGTTGGATCGCAAGCTCTCCATCTCCGTCCGAACGACAAACCTGCTGCGGGGACTCGACGATCTCTTCCACGGTGCAGCCAACGCACGCGGATGGGGCATGAACGGTCGCCCGAACTCGACGCTGTTGTTCGTGAGCGGCTTCGATCCGGCCACGCGTCAATTCGAATACGCTGTGAACGAGCGCTTCGGGGTGTCGGACCCCCGCGCCATAGCATCCCGCCCGCCATTCCAGCTCACGATCAGCGCGTCCTATCAGTTCGGTCCGGACCGGCGGCGCGCCGCCGTGGACCGACTGCGCGGCATCAGGCCCACCCCTGCCCGCGGCGGAGGCGGCCGAGGGTCACCCGCGCCTTCGCAGCAGCTCACGGCGCAGAGCTTTCGGGAGCGCCTGAGCACGCTGGTCATGAGCCCCGCCGCCGTGGCGTTGGAGCTGCGCGACTCGCTTCGCTTGACGGCAGACCAGATCGCCCAGCTCACCACACTGGGGGATTCCGTCGCTGCCCGAACCGACGCGTTGGTACGAGAGGTGGAGACTCGTGTCGAGCTGAGCGGCCAGACCGACGCCCGGGCCCTCGCCGGACTCTTGCGCACCATGACGGAGCGGGCGGTGGCCGGGGCCCGGCAAGACCTGGCAGCCGTCCGGGCCATTCTGACGGACGAGCAGTGGGCCCTGCTCCCCCGGGCCGTCCAGCAGGGCGCCGAGGAGCAACGGGGGCCCGCTCGGCGCCGTCGGCGTTAATGGATCCTATTTCCTAGAGATTCCAGCCCTCCCGATACGTCGGCTTCACGTAGTCCTCGGGAATATTCGCGTTCGTGATGCGACCGGTTGACGGATCCAACTCCAGGGTCCGTGCCGTCCGCACCGCGAGGTTGCCCAGCAACACCATTTCGGTGAGGGGCCCGGAGTGGTCTACGAAGTTCGATCCGGCCGGCTGGCCACCCTTGCACGCCGCAATCCACTCGGCGTACACGCCCTCGGTTCGTGGATACCGCTCGGCGGGCGGGTTGGCGCGGATCTCCGCGTCCCGGCCGGCGTCGAGTAGGCGCGGATTCTCCCCGTAGATGCCGGCGAAGAGCTTGCCGTCGTCACCGACCCAGATCTGCCCGCTGCTCTCGATGGGCCAGCGCGATTCGTCCCCGACCTCCTCGGGACGAGGCGGTGAAAAATTGCCGTCGCGCCACACCACCTTGAGGGCAGACCGCCCGCCCCGGGCGGGAAAGTCGTACTCGATGCGGGACGCCGCCGGCGCCGTCTCCTCGAACAGCGGCGTGGATTCCGGCACGATGCGCGTGGGATACCCCAGGTCCAGAGCCCAGTACGCCGCATCCATGGAGTGACACGCGATGTCCCCCAGCGCGCCGGTGCCGTAATCCCACCAGCCGCGCCACCGGAACGGCGCGTAGGCGGGATGGTACGGGCGTTTCGGCGCCGGGCCGAGCCACAGATCCCAGTCCAAATAGGCGGGAACGTGCATCGCTTCCAGCGGCCGTTCGAGGGCCTGGGGCCAGATGGGTCGGTTGGTCCAGTACTGCACCTCTCTCACCGTCCCGATAGCTCCCGCCTCCACCCACTCCCGAATCCGGCGCGTGCCATCGGCGGCATGGCCCTGATTTCCCATCTGCGTGGCTACACCGTACCGCCGGGCCCCTTCGGCCAGTTGCCCGACCTCGTCGATCGTCCGGGCCAGCGGCTTCTCGCAGTACACGTGCTTCCCCAACTTCATCGCCGCCATGGCAGCGACCGTGTGGGTGTGGTCGGGCGTCGCCACCGTCACGGCGTCGATGTTGTCCCCCTCCTCCTCGAGCATCACCCGGAAGTCCTTGTACTGCTTGGCCGCCGGGTGGGTACCGGCCGCCGCGGCCACTGCGCGGGAATCGACGTCGCAGAGCGCGTAGATGTTCTCGACGCTGACCCCGCGCAGATCGTCGCGACCCCGTCCACCCACTCCGATGCACCCGATGTTGAGGGTATCGCTCGGCGCCCGATATCCCGGGCCGCCCAGCACGTGACGCGGAACGATGGTGAAGGCCATACCGGCCGCCGCCACGTCACCGACAAACGTTCGTCTGGAAACTCCTTTGGTCGACATCTCAGTTCCTCTGCGTTGAACTCTCAAGTCTCCATCGCGGATTCCGCGGTCTTGGGACGGAATGCCGCCGCAAACAGCACCAGGATTCCCGCAGCGCCGATTGCCGGAATGAGCCAAATTGTGCGCCAGTCGTGGGGGAGCGGGCCACCGGTCGTCGCATACGCTTCCACCACCGCCCCCGACACCCACGCGCCAATGAACAAGCCCACGCCCAGCGTGACGAACGCGATGAATCCCTGCGCCGCGGCCCGGATCTTCACGTCCGCCTGCTGATCAACGTAGATCTGGCCTGTGACGAAGAAGAAGTCATAGCACACGCCGTGCAGCAGAATCCCGAAGTACAACATCCACACCGTGCTCCCCAAGCCGCCGTACGCAAACAGCGCGTACCGCAACGCCCAGGCGACCATACCCACGAGGAGGATCCGCTTCACCCCGAGGCGCACCAGGAACCAAGGCATGAGGACCATGAACACGATCTCCGACATCTGCCCCATGGTCATCTTGGTCGCCGGTTCCGCCATGCCCAATTCATTCAAGTACAGGTTGGTGAAGGCGTAGTAGAACTGCAGCGGGATGGACAGCAGAAACGATCCGATCACGAAGATCGCAAACGACCGATCCTTCATGAGCGACAGGGCGTCGAGCCCCAGGACGTCCCGCACACGCACCGGGCCACCCGTTCCGCTCGGAGGCGTGTGGGGCAGCACCAGGCAGTAGAGCCCCATCACGAGAGACGCCCCGGCGGCGATCCGCATCGGCACCGCGGTGGCCTCGAGGCCCAGCCTTCCCACCAGGATCCCCGCGACGATCCACCCGATCGTCCCCAGCACCCGAACCCGAGGAAAGTCCCGCGCCGAATCACTGAGATGGTGAAACGACAGGGAATTCGTGAGGGCCAGCGTGGGCATGTACAGCAGGGCGTACGCGATCACCATGGGGTAGAACTGGCCGAACCCGCCCATCGTGGAGGCCGTGTAGAGCACGATCCCGCCCACGATGTGGAGCATCGCCAGCATTCGCTCCGTGGCAAAGAAGCGGTCCGCCACCATGCCGACAAAGAACGGCGAGATCATCGCGGCGATGGCCGTGGTCCCGTAGAGCGCGCCGATCTGTGTACCGTCGAACTCGAGCGTTTGGCCCAGATAGGTGCCCAGCGTCACCCACCATGCTCCCCAGATGAAGTACTGGATGAACATCATGGTCGAGAGCCTGAAGCGGATGGAGTTCATCGCAGCGCCCTGACCTTGATGTTGCGGTAGGCCACCAAATCACCGTGGTCTTGCAGGGCGATATGCCCCCGTCGCTGGGTGCCGTACCCCGGCAGCGTGTCCCACTTGCTGGTGGCGACCAACGCCTCCCACTCGGGACTCCACAACTCGTACTCCACGACCTTCACCCCGTTGAGCCAGTGCTCGACGTGAGCGCCCCGGGCCACGATTCTGGCGTGGTTCCAGGTTTCGGCGGGGCGCACCACACCTTCCGGCGGGGCGTGGAGCGAGTAGTTGGAGCCGGCTGACGTGATGCGCCGCTGACCGTCACGATGGCGCTCGTCGTCCAGCACCTGCATTTCGGGGCCCGTTTTCCAGGTGCGATTCCACTCCTCGCTCACCCGGAACAGGATCCCGCTGTTGCCCCCCTGCTCCACCTTCCATTCGAGGCTCAGCTCGAAGTCGTCGAACTGCTCGACGGTGATGATGTCGCCGCCCCCATCGCCGGCTCGACGCAACTCCCCCTCCTCGACTTTCCAGCCGTCGGGGGCATCGGACCGGCGGAAGCTCCGCCACCCATTGGTCGTCCGGCCATCGAAGAGCAGTTGCCATCCTGCTTCGCGCTCGGCGGCAGTGAGGGTATTGTGGCGCTCCTGCGCCGCGGTTCCGTCGACTCCCACGCTCACAAGGACTGTGAGCGCGAACCACGTGAGGCTCATTGCGTTTGGTGATTTCATAGCGAATCAGTTCAGGATCAACAATGGATGCAGTGTAGAGAACCCCAAAAGACCGGCCCTCAGGCACTTAGGCCGGCTGGCCAACAATACGCTCGCAGCTTTGGAACCGGAACCTTCCACCCCCGAAAACGCCCTGACCGCGGCCGGCGACGAGGGGTATTGACAATATGGTTTATGCGCTATATCTATATAGCACCTACGCCATACTATTGAATGGCGTGTGTATCAAAAAGGGCGCGTGTTACAAAAAGAAGGGAAAGCGCCATGGTCGGAATGAGCATCAGGTCTCCGGCCCGTGCAGCCGTGCTGGTGACCTTTCTCCTGCTGTTTGGCACACCTGAGCAGCTACTCTGCCAGGTCCTCGGACGCCAACGGGACCTTGGTCCGAACGCCATCCACACCCTCGAGATCTCCATCCGCGAACAGGGCGGCCGAGCCATCATCGGGTTCAAGCCCGTTGATGCCGACCGGGGAATCAATGTCGACGGATCCGCCGAGTTGGATCCAATGCAGGTAGGCCGGCTCGCGACGCAGCTTGCTCAGCAGGGGATCGAGATCGTCCGGCAATTCCGCCTCATCCCCGCGGTGGCAGTACGCATGGAGCCCGGGGGCGTGGCCGCCCTGCTGACGAACCCCGCAATCGACTACGTGGAACCCGACGTAGAGCACGAGCCCACCGCCCCTGACGGGAGTCTCCACTTTTCGAGAGCAACGGCCCAGGAGGTCCCTTGGGGCATCTCGAGGATTGCAGCGCCCGACGCGTGGCACATTACCCGCGGTGCCGGAGTGAAGTTGGGCATCATCGACACGGGAATTGACGGGAATCACCCCGATCTCCACGTGATCGGAGGAATCAACCTGGTCACGGGAGGAACCGCTCGCGCCGACTGGGACGATAGTTCAGCACGTTGCAGTCCTCATGGGACCCATGTTGCCGGCATTGTGGCTGCACTCGATAACCAAATCGGTGTGCTGGGCGTCGCCCCGGAGGTCGAACTCTACGCGCTGCGCGTGTTTGATCCCGAGAATGCCAACACGACTGAGTGTCACGCCTTCGCATCCGACGTTATCGCGGCTCTCCAATATGCCGTCGAGAACGACTTCGACGTCGTGAACATGAGCTTGTCGGCTCAATACCCGAGCATCGCCGAGGGAGACGCCGTGCGCACCGCCTTCTCCGCTGATCTGGTGGTGTTGGCCTCCGCGGGAAATACCGGAGGTCCGGTGCGTTACCCGGCGGCGTTCGCCCACGCCATCGCCGTGGTGGCGATCGACGATCGTGATAGGCTGACCACCTTCTCGAATCGCGGGCCCGAGGTCGACTTGGCAGGGCCCGGAGTCGACATCTTGAGTACGTGGAACGATGGCGGAACCGCATATCTCGATGGGACGTCATCGGCCTCGGCCCACGCCACAGGAGTGGCAGCCCTGGTCCGTGCGGCATCACCAACACTCACCGCGGAAGAAGTGCGGGAATTGCTGCGCAGCACGGCCGCGGACATCGGACCGGCTGGCTGCGATTGTCTTACGGGGTATGGCGTCGTGAACGCGGATCTGGCTGCCACCGCAGCGGGGGGAGGGCAGTTGACACTGGCGACGGTGCCCGGCCGGTTGAACCTCACCATCGCTCCTGACGGTGCACCGGCGAGAGCTGCCGTAACGCTCCGCAATGTCAGTGCGTCCGGCGCTATTCACTGGACCGCCGTTGCCGATCCGTCGATTCCGTGGTTACAGGTGTACGGCGGCACCGGAACAAGCACCCACTTGACGCCGTCGACACTTACCATAATTGCCGACCCCGCCGATCTGAGACCGGGAACTCACACAGGTGTCGTAACAGTGGACGCACCGGATGCGGTGAACTCCCCGCTGGAACTCTTGGTGCAACTGGCGGTGGCGCCGCGCGTCGCCCGTGACGCCTCGATGGAAACTCACGGGGACATCTTGCCTACGACGCCGATGCGCTTCCTTCTCGATGGTGCCGAAGACCAACTCGTGGACATTGCGGTGCTGTCCGACCTCCAAAGCCCCCAGCCTCTGAGCGACCCCAACGTCCGGCTCTACAAACCCGACGGGGAAACGCTCCTGGCGTTCAACGACGACGCGATTCCCGGCGTGGGGTTGGGCCGCGAATCTCTGCTCCTCGGCGTACGTCTGCCGGAGGACGGCGACTACATCATCGAAGTGGGGTCCTCGCTTAACCGCATTGGCGGCGGTTTTACGGTGAAGGCGAGGGATGCAGGTCCAATCATGGCGGTCTCTCACGACGTGGTGAACCTCCGCGCGAAAGAGCGCACGACGGAGCACTCGGCGTTTCAGGTGTCGGTCGTCAATCTCACGGCCATCGGGTCCTTCGACATCACCGTCTCCACATTCGGGGAACACTGGCTCTCGGCGGACACAGAGACGACGATCCTCGAGTCGGGTCCCGCAGTGGCGGGCACGCTGCTGCTCGGAAAGCCCACCCGGAATCCGCACCCGGACGCGGCATCGGCGGAGTCGATGGGCAATCTGCAACGCGATGCGCCCAGGGTCCCCGCCGCCCCACCGCCGCTCGGAAGTTTCGAACCTCATTTCATCACGGTCCGCGCCGACCCGAGCGGGCTGCCCCCCGGCGACGTCGCCGGAGTCATCACGGTCAGCTCGTCGGACGGTTGGCTGCCACCCACAACCGTCCCCGTGCATTTTCGCGTCTACAACATGGGAATGGAGATCATCTCCACAGGAAACGTCAACCCGTGGGGACTCACTTCGGACACGATCGACGCCGTCGTCGGCTCGACGTTCGACGACGCCGGAAGTCTCGTTCGTCTTTCCACGCAAGGCGCGCTGGGGCCCGCACTGATCCGCGGGATCGGCCAGCCCCTCGGCGTCGCCCAGGGTACAGACGGCAACTGGTTCGTCGGCTCATTCGCCGAAGAAGGGGCCATACTGAAAGTTGGGCGCGACGGGAGTTATTCCACCTTCGCCGAGCTTCCCGTGTCCCGAGTGGCCTTTCTGACCGCCGGCCCCAACGGGGAGTTGTATGCCACGGGCTGGTGCGGAGACGACCAGGTTTACCGGGTGAGCGCCGACGGGTCCGTGGTTGAGCCAATCGGACACCACATCCGCTGCCCTTCCGGGATAGCCTACAACCCGTTGGACGACGCCCTGTACGTAGCGTCTTGGCACAGCGGAGGGATTCATCGCCTGAGCCTGGACGGCCGCCGTCATGGTTCCCTGGCGCCGAACGTGACGGAGCCAACCGGCTTGACCATCGGGGAGACGGGCACCCTGTATGTTGCCGACGGCGCAGGCCGCATCTGGACCGTCGATGCGGGTACGGGCGGTCCCGCCGAATTGTTGGGATTGACACCATCCAATCCCTGGGGCGGACTGGGCATGGCGCTGGTGGACGGGGCGCTGTTGACGTCGGGCTGGACCTACGGTGAGTTCTACAGCCTTGCCACCGTAGACTGCCCCGTCGAGCACTGCGGCGACGAGATACTGGTTCGCATCGTCGGGGGAGGCGTGCACGATCTGGCCAGCGGCGGCATCGCCCTGCCACACCGACCCTTCACCGTTCCCTTCGACGCGACCCAGGTGGCCACCTACTCCGTGAGGTTGAACTGGAATCCCTCGAAACTCGAGTTCATCGGAATTGCGTCGGGCGACTTCTCGTCACCGGAGGGCTCGTTCACGCCCCTCACAGAACGCGCGGATGACGGGAGGATCGAGGTCAATGCCGCTGAACCCCAGGGGAGGCACGCGGGGACCTTGTTTACAGCGGAGTTCGCCGTCAGCGCGCCCCTCGCAGCCGATGAGGTCGTGGACCTCGAGATCAGCGTCACCGACCTCGGCGGACCGGCCAACGCCACGATTCTCTCCAGACCGGTCGTGGAGCCGGGCCGACTCTGCGTGAGTCGCTATCCCATGGGTGACGTGGACCTCGACCAGCGCGTCTCGAGTCCTGATGCCGTGCACGTCCTTCGCCGGCAGGAGCAGCTTCCACTGCCGCGAGGCGTGGATCCG
>JBDHHA010000042.1:0-27743 GCA_039589615.1 Gemmatimonadota bacterium | reverse complement strand
GGCCAAGGAGATGGGGCTGGTCAACGAGGTCTTCCCCAAGGACGGGTACTGGGACCAGGTGATGATGTACGCCAAGCAGTTCTGTCCGCCCAACAAGGCGTCCAAGGCCGTGGGCCTCATCAAGCGGGCGGTCCAGTCCGGCTGGGAGGTTCCCTTCGAGAGCGGCCTCGCCATCGAGCGGGAGTTGCAGCAGCAGCTCTTCCAGAGCCAGGACGCAAAAGAGGGACTGGCCGCCTACGCCGAAAAGCGCATGGCCGAGTTCCAGGGCCGATAGTGAACACCGACCTCTTCATCAACAACGATTGGTGCGCCGCCGCGTCTGGTGAGCGGTTCGATGTCATCAATCCGGCGACCGAGGACGTGGTGGCCCAGGTAGCCAAGGGCAGCGCCGACGACGTGGACGCTGCGGTGGACGCCGCCCGCACGTGCTTCGAGAGCGATGCCTGGCAACAGATGAATGCCCGGGATCGTGGCAGACTGCTCGACAGGGCAGCCGATCTCCTCAAGGAACGCCTGCCCGACGTGGCACGGCTCGAGACACTGCAGAACGGCAAGGTCCTCTTCGAGTCGAAGATCGACGTCTCCATGAGCATCGAGACGCTCCGGTACTACGCGGGGTGGGCCGACAAAATCACCGGCGACACGCTCCAGGTGAACGGGCCGTTCTTTGCGTACACGCTGCGGGAGCCTGTAGGGGTGGTGGGCGCGATCGTGCCGTGGAACTTCCCCCTCAACTTGGCCACGTGGAAGTTCGCCCCCGCCCTGGCTGCGGGCTGTACGGTGATTCTCAAGCCCGCGACGGAGACGCCCCTCACCGTGTTGGCCATGGCGGAGATCATGCTGGAAGCCGGGTTTCCACCAGGTGCGTTCAACGTGGTGCCCGGCGGCGGATCCACGGCGGGGGCCGCGCTCGTGAAGCACCCTGGCGTCGACAAGATCTCCTTCACGGGATCCACGGAGATCGGCAAGCAGATCATGCGCGACGCGGCAGACACGGTGAAGCGCGTGACGTTGGAGCTCGGCGGCAAGAGTCCCAACGTCATCTTCGCGGACGCAGACTTGAAGAGCGCCATCCGTGGTGCCCAGAACGGCATCTTCTATGGCAAGGGAGAGGTTTGCGCGGCCGGATCACGTCTGCTCGTGGAGCGCTCGGTCAAGGATCAGGTGGTGGAGCAGCTCGCCGAGCGCGCCAAAAGACTCGAACCCGGCGACCCACTGGACAAGAACACGCGGCTCGGCGCCGTTGTCTCCAAGGCGCAGCAGGAGACCGTGCTTTCCTACATCGAATCGGGGAAACAGCAAGCAACCCTCGTGGCCGGCGGCAGCGCCCGGAGCGTGAACGGCAAGGGCTACTTCGTCGAAGCGACGGTGTTCGACGATGCCGCGCCGGGCATGAAGATCGTGGACGAGGAGATCTTCGGTCCGGTGCTCGCGGTTCTCCCCTTCGAAGACGTGGAAGAGGGCATCGCCCTGGCGAACGAGACCATGTACGGTTTGGCGGCTGGGATCTGGACGAAGGACGTGCAGAAGGCCCACCGCGTTGCCCATCGCATCAAGGCCGGAACCGTGTGGATCAACACGTACAACATGTACGACCCTGCCGCGCCATTCGGCGGCTACAAGGCCAGCGGCTACGGTCGGGATCTGGGCCGCGAGTCGTTGGACGGATTCCTCGAGACGAAGAGCGTGTGGGTCAGTGTCTGATGCGTTGATTGCTGCGGCCCTCCGCACGGCCGTCGGCACCCATGGGGGTGCGTTGGCAGCGGTGCGACCGGATGACCTCGCGGCCGTTCCCCTGAAGGCTCTCATCGATCGCACCGGGTTCGATCCGGCGCAGTTGGATGACGTGATTCTCGGATGCGCCAATGGCGCGGGAGAGGACAACCGGAACGTGGCGCGGATGGCGTCGCTGTTGGCGGGGTATCCCGTGGATGTTCCGGGGCAGACGGTCAACCGGTTGTGTGGCTCGGGGTTGCAGGCGGTGGCCAGCGCCTCCCAGGCCATCAAGGCCGGTGAGGGGACGGCGTTTGTCGCTGGCGGCGTGGAGAGCATGACCAGGGCACCGTACGTGATGCTCAAGAAGGGAAAACCGTGGGATCGACGGCCCCCTGAGTCGGCCGACACCACCGTCGGTTGGCGGTTTGTCAATCGCAAGATGTCCGGCGAGTGGACCATCTCGCTCGGCGAGACGGCGGAGGTGGTGGCCAACCAGCATGGCATCTCCCGGGAAGACCAAGATGCCTTTGCACACGAGAGCCAACAGCGGGCCAGAGCGGCACACGAGCAGTGCGTCTTTCAGGATGAAATCGTTCCCGTACCCCTGCCCCAGCGCGACGGCACGGAGATCCTCTTCGCCAAGGACGAGCACCCCCGGCCCGACGTCACCCGCGAGAAGCTTGCCACGTTGAAACCGGCGTTCGTGAAGGACGGAACGGTCACAGCGGGAAACTCCAGCGGCATCAACGACGGGGCGGCGGCCTTGCTCGTGACGAGTGATACCGTGACGCTGCCCGATGGCGTCGAGCCTCTTGCCCGGGTGATCACCACGGCAGTGGCAGGGGTGGATCCCTCGTGCATGGGCTTGGGACCGATCCCCGCAACCCGGAAGGCGCTGGACCGGGCAGGACTCTCCCTGAGTGACATCGACCTCGTCGAGCTCAACGAGGCGTTTGCCGCCCAGGCGTTGGCGTGCGTTCGGGAACTGAAGCTCGACCCCGGCAAGGTCAACATCTACGGCGGTGGCATCGCCCTGGGACATCCTCTCGGCTGCACCGGTGCCAAGATTCTGACTACGCTGGTTCATGCGCTGCGGCGCACGGGCGGGCGCTACGGGCTGGCGACGATGTGTATCGGCGTCGGGCAAGGCATCGCCACCATCGTGGAGCGCATATGACGGCGGGCATCACCACGTTCGAGAACGTCCTCACGTCCGTCGACGACGGCGTCGGGACGATCACGCTCAATCGGCCGGACAAGTTGAACGCCTTTGCCGGGACGATGCGGCAAGAGGTCGCCCAGGCCGTCCGAGAGATGGCCGAGCACGAGGACGTCCGGGTCTTGGTGATCACGGGTGCCGGCCGAGCGTTCTGTGCCGGTGCCGACATCGGGTACATGAGGGAGTTGACGGAGCGAGAGGACACCGAGGCGTTCCGCGCCCTCGTCGAGGCGGGTCGTGAGGTGGTCACCGTCATTCACAACACGCCCAAACCGGTGGTCGCCAGTGTGAACGGACCCGCGGCCGGCGGTGGGGCCAACCTCGCATTGTCGTGTGACATCAGAATCGCATCCGAGAAGGCGTCCATCGGACAGACGTTCAACAAGATCGGGCTCCACCCCGATTGGGGTGGTACCTATTTCCTTCCCCGCCTCGTCGGATCCTCCAAGGCTCTCGAGCTGATCTTCAGCGGTGCGATGATCGATGCCGACGAGTGCTTCCGCCTCGGGCTCTTCAACCGGGTCGTTCCCCATGATCGGCTCGCCCCCGAAACCGATAGTCTCGCCCGCGCCTGGGCTGCCAAACCCCCGATAGCGCTGGCGCTGGCGAAGCAGGCCGTCTACCAGAGCGGCGATAACAGCCTGGAGGCGATGCTCGACGTCGAACTCGAGCACCAACTCCGGTGTTTCGACAGTAAGGACGCCACCGAAGGCCTCAATGCCTTTTTGGAAAAACGTCACCCCCTATTTCGCGGCGAATAGGAGTCATTCATGCGTAAACTGCACAACTGGGACGACTGGATCGATTACTTCAAGCACTGGCAGGGCAAGATCGGTCTCGAGCGGAGCGAGCTTCGCGATTTCGGCTTTGACATCAAGTTCGGCGCCCCCGAAGCAGAGTCCATTGAATTCGGTCACTACAAGGGACAGCGCAAGTGGCCGACCTTGATGCACATTCCCGATCAGCGCATTCGCGATGCCTTGATGAATCTGATCATCTATCAGGGCGACACCGAGTTCGCGTCGGTGGAGCAGCAGCGGAATCTGCTGACGAAGCCCCCCAGTGACTACGACATGCTTTCGATCATGCGGGTCATGTGCGAGGAGATGCGCCACGGCTGGCAGATGTCATACCTGTTGTGCGAGCACTTCGGTGACGAGGGCCGCCGGGAGGCGTCCAAACTCCTGGAGCGAAACGCCGTCGAGGGCGAGCGACTCCTGGGGAGCTTCAACGAGATCGTGGACAACTGGTTGGACTTCTTCACGTACACCCAATTCATCGACCGGGACGGCAAGTTTCAGCTAAAGATGCTGTCGACATCGGCGTTCGAGCCTCTCGCCCGCTCCATGGGGCCCATGTTGAAGGAGGAGAGCTACCATCTCGGCACGGGGAACAACGGCCTGCTGCGGATCATCAAGGCGGGACGGATACAACCGGAATTGATCCAGAAGTTCTTCAACAAGTGGGTGCCAACCGCGTTCGACCTCTTCGGTACCGACAACTCGTCTTCGGCGCACTGGGCGTACGTGTGGGGCTTGAAGGGCCGCTTCGACGAGCGCGAGAACGAACACGAGGCCGATCAGGGACACCTGAACGAGGCCTCCCGAGGGCTGTACCGTGAGGAGTGTGTCCGGTTGGTCGATCGGCTCAACCAATACATTGTGGATCGCGACCGGCGCCTGGTCATCCCGGACCTGAAGTTCAACCGGAACATCGGCATCTACGCCCGGCAGTGTTACGACATTCACGGGAACGACATGAGTCCGGAGGCCTACAAAAAGTACATCGCCGAGGTGACGCCCTCCGAGGCGGACTACGCGACGTTGAACAACATCATGAAAGACAACGACTGGATCGAGCACCGGGCGAGCGCGAACTAGACCTCGAGCAGGGGCGCAGCCTACCGTTCTCACCTCTGCGCGCTGCGGTTCGCTTCAATGACGGCATTTCGGGACACCACGCCCTTGCGACCCAACGCGCGCTGCCGGTGACAACGGTAGGCTACGCCCCCATGCCATCGAGGATCGCCCCCGGCGGGTGCTCGAGCCGAATGGGAACACCGACCCCCCACCCCCCTAGTGGAATCCGCCGCAGGTAGTGATTATCGGTGAGGGCGGCAGGGCCGTTTGCCCCGTAGCCCCGCAAACACAGCCTTGGAATCCAACCTCGCATATGCTTGTAATCGCACACCGGGGCGCATCGGCCCGAGAACCGGAAAATTCCCTCGCGGCCTTTCGCACCGCGATTGAGCTCGGCGCGGACGCCGTGGAGCTGGACGTTCATGCTACCGCCGACGGAGCGGTCGTGGTACACCACGACCCAAAAGTCGGGGACTGCTCCATTGCCGAATCCTCGTTGGCCCAGGTCCGGAAGCAGAAGCTCGCCAACGGCGAGGCGGTCCCCACCCTCCCCGAGGTGTTCGAGGCGCTCGGCCCGGACCCCACCGTGTTCGTCGAGGTCAAAGCCCTCGACGCGGTTCACGACGGGCATCTCCTCGACGTGATCGCCACGGCGCCGACACCGGCCAACTGCCACGTTCACTCCTTCGATCACCGGATAGTGCTCCGGCTTCTCGCCGCCAGTGACGACCTGCAAGGCGGCGTCTTATCGGCGTCGTATCCCGTGAATCCTCTCATCCAACTCGAGCAGACGGGCGCCTCTACCCTCTGGCAGAGCGAAGACCTCGTGGACGACGAATTGGTTGCGGCGGTACACGCCTTCGGGGCCCGGATCATTCCGTGGACCGTAGACGATCCGCTGCGCATCGAGGAGTTCGTGGACATGGGCGTCGACGGTATCTGCACCAACCATCCCGACGCAGTGAGAAAGCTCCTGACATGACCAAGATCACGGTGGTGGGCGCCGGAACCATGGGTCACGGCATCGCGCAGGTGGCCGCCGTGGCCGGCTACGACACGGCCCTCACGGATGCCAATACCGACGTGCTCGACGCGGCGCAGGCGCGGATACGGCAGAACCTGGATGGAGGGGTCGCGCGGGGAAAGATCACCGCAGAAGCCGCCGGAGCGGCGATGGCCCGAATCCAACTGCTGCCGGAGGTGGATGCCGCCGCAGATGGTGCAGACATCGTGATCGAAGCCGTCCTCGAAGATCTCGATCTCAAGCGGGATCTCTTTGCGCGGCTGGATGACCTGGCGGCGCCGTCCGCCCTGCTGGCGACCAACACCTCGTCCTTGTCGGTGGCGGCGATCGCCGCTGCGACGTCGCGTCCGGACCGCGTTCTGGGCATGCACTTTTTCAACCCAGTGCATATCATGAAGCTGGTGGAGGTTGTGCGACACGACGGCACCGGTGAGGAAGCGGTGGAGCGGGCTCGGGACGTGGCGATCCGGATGGGCAAGGAGCCTATCGTGGTCGCGGACTCGCCGGGGTTTGCGTCTTCGCGCTTGGGGATCGTCCTGGGATTGGAAGCCATGCGGATGGTGGAACAGGACGTCGCCAGCGCCGAAGATATCGACAAGGCCCTCCAGCTCGGCTACGGCCACCCCATGGGACCGCTGAAGGTCTCGGACCTCGTTGGACTCGACGTTCGCCTCGCGATCGCCGAGTATTTACATCAAGAGCTCAAGGAGCCCCACTACGACCCCCCTGCGCTGCTGCGGGACAAGGTCGCCGCGGGCGAGCTTGGCAAAAAAACCGGAAAAGGGTTCTACGAATGGCCTCCGAACAAGTAGTCCTCAAGGAAATCGACGGTCACGTGGCGACGCTCACGATCAACCGTCCCGATAAACTCAACGCACTCAACATCGAAACCCGTCGCGAGATGGTGAAGGCCCTCGCGGAGATGGCCGGAAACGACGACGTCCGGGTGGTGATCATCACCGGGGCCGGGGACAAGGCCTTCGTGGCGGGGGCGGACATCGCCGAATTCGAGGGGCGGAGCCCCGTCGACCAGTTCAGGGTCATGACGGAGACGAACATGTTCCTGGCCATCGACGAGTTTCCCAAGCCCACGATTGCGGCAATCAACGGGTTTTGCCTCGGGGGCGGCTGCGAGACCGCCATGGCGTGCGACATCCGGATCGCTTCGGAAAAGGCCAAGCTGGGCCAGCCGGAGATCAACCTCGGACTCCTTCCGGGTGGTGGGGGAACACAGCGGTTGCCCCGACTGGTTGGCCTCGGCGCCGCGTTCAAGCTCCTCTACACGGGCGACTTCATCAAGGCCGACGAGGCGCTGCGCATCGGGCTCGTGGATGAGGTGGTGCCGGCGGAGACCATCCGTGAACGGGCGAAAGAGCTAGCCGAGGCCATTGCCGCCAAGAGTCCCGTGGCGTTGCGGTACATCAAGCAGGCCGTACGGGCGAGTGTGCGGACCCCGTTGGACGAAGGGTTGAAGCAGGAGCTCAGCCTCTTCGCGCTGGTGTTCGCGTCCGAAGACATGACCGAGGGGGTCGACGCGTTTCTGAACAAGCGCACGCCCACGTTCACGGGTCGATGACCCGGTTGAGCCCTCATGGGTGACGCGCTTCCCGGCGTATCGGATCTCCACACCCACATCCAACCGTGGCGCCAGCTCAAACCGGCCGTCGCCAAGGTCATGCGGCAGGGGAAGGATGAGCTGTGGGACCGCTTCACGGCCTTGATGGACGATCCTGCCCTGCTCCTCGATGTACTGGATGAAGCGGACATCTGGCGTGTCGGTCTCATCAACTATCCCAGTCCGGACCTCATGGGCTTCACCGACGAGACCAACACGTTCGCGGCGGAGTATGCGGCCGCGGCGCCCGATCGTCTCTTGCCATACGGCGGTGTGCACCCGCGATTCACCACCGACCCCGAAGCGCAGGTCGAAGAGTTGCTGGAAATGGGCATACGCTGCTTGAAGATTCACCCGCCCCATCAGTTGTTCCCGGCCAACGCCTACACCGCCGGGCTCGAGAATCTCGGGCGGATCTATCGTCGGTGTGAGGAGCGGGGCTTGCCAGTGTTGATCCACACCGGCACGAGCATCTTCCCCGGCGCGCGGTGCAAGTACGGAAGGCCGATGGAGCTGGACGACGTGGCCATAGATTTTCCCGATCTCACCATCGTCATGGCCCACGGCGGCAGACCCCTCTGGATGGAGGAGGCGTTCTTCATTTTGCGCAGACACAAGAACGTCCATCTCGAGTTGTCCGGTATTCCTCCCAGACGACTGCTCGAGTACTTCCCCCGCCTCGAGGAGATCGCAGACCGTGTGGTGTGGGGTACGGATTGGCCGAGCCCGGGCGTCCACGATCTGCGCAAGAACCTCGATCAGTTCCTGGCATTGCCATTGCCCGACGACGTGAAAGCGAAGGTCACGCGGACCAACCCCCTGACCCTGATCCCCCACCGGTAAGCACGCACTCGATTAGACGATGCCGAAGCGAATCATTCTCCCCGCGGGCCCACTCCTTCTGGTGCTCACCCTCGTGCTGCCCGCACCAGGAGGGCTGAGCGAGGAGGCGTGGCGCGTGGCGGGCGTCGCCGGGTGGATGGCCCTCTGGTGGCTCTCGGCAATCGTCCCGCTCGAGGCGACGTCCTTGCTCCCGATTGTGGTGTTGCCCCTGGTAACCCCCCGCGACGTGGGAGCGGTGACCGCGGCGTACGCCAACCCCATCATTTTCTTGTTCCTGGGCGGCTTCTTTCTCGCGGCGACCCTGGAGCGCTGGGATCTCCACAAGCGCTTCGCCCTCACCGCGGTGCGGGTGGCCGGTACCCGGGCTTCGCACGTGCTCCTCGCGTTCATGCTGACGTCCGCGTTCCTGAGCATGTGGATCTCCAACACCGCCACGGCGGTGATGATGCTGCCCATCGCCGCCGCGGTGGTGAGCGGATCGGGCCGGGAGGACGGCGCGGCGACCACGAGCGGTCGGTTTCCGGTGGCGCTGATGCTCGGTGTGGCCTACGCCTGCTCCATCGGCGGCGTGGCCACCCTCATCGGCACGCCTCCCAATGCGATCCTCGCCGGCGCCGCCGCCGATCTCCTGGGGGTGGATCTGGGATTCGGCAATTGGCTGTTGATCGGAACGCTCGCCGCCGTGCCCATGCTGGTCGCCTGCTGGCTCCTGTTGATGTGGCTGTTCGGCGTGAGGGGCACCCTTCCCCACCTGGCCACCACCGTGGAGCGGGAGGGCACCGGCCTGGGGCCACTGTCGGGGGCGGAGAAATACATCCTCGCCGTTTTCGCCACCACCGCCGTCGCCTGGATTCTCCGGGCGCCCAAGAGCCTCGGGAGCCTCCGGATACCGGGCCTATCGGACTTGCTGCCCAACGTGAGCGATGCCGGCATCGCCATCGCGGCGGCCCTGCTCCTCTTCGTGATTCCCCTACCTCGCTCCCGCCATGCCGTGGCCCTGAACTGGGAATCTGCCAAGGCCGTGCCCTGGGGGATCCTGCTCCTCTTCGGCGGCGGCTTGGCCCTCGCCGGGGCGTTTGCGGACAGTGGCCTCACCGAGTGGATCGGTGGCGGTCTGGAGCGCCTCCGGGGCGTCCCGACTCCCCTGGTCTATCTGGCCACCGCAACGGTTTTCGTGTTTCTCACCGAATTGACCAGCAACACCGCCACCGCCGCTCTGGGCATGCCGCTGATGGCCGGTGTGGCCGGGGGGCTGGGCATCGAGCCCCTTCCCCTCATGGTGGTGGCCGCTATGGCGTCCTCCATGGCCTTCATGCTGCCGGTGGCGACTCCCCCAAACGCCATCGTCTTCGGATCGGGGCGGATTCGTTCGGCCGACATGGCCCGGGCGGGCCTCTGGCTCAACGTCATGGCCATCTTGGTGGTAACTTTGGTAGTGAGCGTGTGGGCCGGCTGAGGCGAGCCAATACCTGAAACCCCAGAGGAAATGGGCAGTACCGTCGCTATAGCCAACTTCCGAACGAAGGTCGAGGCGGAGATCGCGGGTGGCGTGCTGGAAGCCGCAGGCATCCCGTATATCGTCCAGTCGACCGAGGGCAGCCTCATCGGCCCCATCAACCCCGGCGCGTCGATTCTGGTGAGCGAGACGGTGGCGGAGCACGCCCGTGCGGTGCTGGGTAAGCCCTCGGGTGAGGACTTGCCGGGGGACGTGGCGTGACCGACGGGCGGCTCTTTGCCGCAGCCGGGGCCGGATTGGGACTCGTGGGGGTTGCAGCGGGCGCCTTTGGCGCCCATTTCCTGGAGAGCCGGCTTGCTCCGGACCTCCTAGCCGTGTTCCACACCGCCGTGGACTATCAGATGTACCACGCCCTGGGGCTGCTCGTGGTGGGCGGGCTCTCCCCCCGGGCCCGGGAGACGCTCTTGTACTGGGCGGGGATTTTTTTCGTGGCGGGAACGATTGTCTTTTCCGGGAGCCTCTACGCCTTGGCGCTCACCGGCATGCGCTGGCTGGGGGCCGTCACCCCGGTGGGCGGGGTGCTGTTCTTGGCGGGCTGGGGTACTCTGTGCTGGAGCCTGGTGTCGCGGGCTGAGCGGAAGGTAAACCGAGGAGGATCATGAGACGTTTGCCGTTTGCGATTTCGGTTGTCTTGGCGATCTCGTGCGGGACGGAGCCGTCCGGGACGCTCACCCTCACGGTCGAGGACCTTCCCGAGTTCTGGCCCGATGCGTCCCTCGACGTCCGTGGCACGGTCACGCGGGAGCCATCATCCGACACTCCCGTCATCCTCACCGTTGCCGGCGGCGGCGAGACCGTCCAGGATACGGTGGGGGGGACGTTCAACTTCTCGGTCCCGCTCAAGCTCAACCAAGAGAATCAACTCTCGATTATGGCGTATGACGGTACGGGGTCGATTGCCGACGCCGTGGTGGTCTCCGTCTTTCATGACGACACCGGCCCGGTGGTCGTGAGTTCAGTGCCGGCCAACGGGCAACTCGGCGTTGGCCTCACGACCGCCATCGAGGTACGGTACGCCGAACCCCTGGTCCAGACCGGTCCGGACGCCGCATTCATCTTGGAACAGAACAGCCGACCGGTGCCGGGTACCGCGACCCTGTCCGGCGACAACACCCTGTTCACGTTCCAACCGGACCAATCCCTGGAGCCCGCCTCGATTTACGAGATGGTGCTCGAGGGGTTCACCGACGAAGCCGGGAACACCGCCGGGGGCACGGGGGAGAATGCGTGCTTCATCACCACGTTCGACCCGGCGCAGTTCGTGGTGACGCAGGATACGTCCTCCGACATCTTCCAGAGTGTCCCGCCTCCCAGCGCGATGCGACCGTTGGATATCTTGGGGGGAACCCTCGCTCGGCTCGGGTCCACGTTGTACGGCATCTTCGAATTCGACGAGAACCGGTCGCTGAACGGGTCGGACGACGCGGCATCCGTGTGGTTGGACATCGACGTCGACAACAATCCGACCACCGGCTTCCAGGCCTTCAAGGATTTCCAGTTCGACGCCGCCTTCCCGCAGTTCAACACCAACCTCGGCGTCGAGTTGATGGTGGCCCTCGATGGCCACCTTCTGAGCGACAGCGGCTTTGTCGGTGTGAATACCGACGATGTGGAGTGGACCATCATCGACCGGTTCCAGCCCGGAGTGTGCGGACGACGTTTTGGGTTTCACACGACGATGATACTGGGAGACAGCATCCAGGATGACGGCAACTTCGGGTTCGCGTACACCGCGTTTGCCGTGGAGGACTCGGTGACCGGCACCGGCGGCGCGTGGGGAGACCCCGTGCCACTGTCGGGAAGCTTCACAGCCAATCTCCTCGACCCGGGTCTGTCGGCATCTCGTACGATTCCTTTACCCACGAGAAGAGTGTGGCCTCCTGTCCAGGTCGAGGCGCCGCTCATTCGCATGTTGCAGCTGCTCCAGGGACGCTGAGCGACTGCCATTATGGAGACATCTTGAGCGAATCAGACAGTAACATCGTGTACTTCAACGGTGAGTACGCTGCGAAGGAGTCCGTCCGGCTCTCGCCGGACGATCGAGGGTTTCTCTTCGGCGACGGCGTGTATGAAGTCCTCCGGAGCTACGGCGGGCGCATCTTTGGCTTGGAAGAGCACATCCAACGCCTTCACCGCGGCCTCTGTGAGTTGCAGATCCGGGGAGTCGACGCCGCAACGTTCGCGGACGTGGCCCCGGAGCTCTTGACGAAGAACGACCTGGCTGCGGAGGATGCGCTCGTCTACATCCAGGTGACCCGTGGGGCGGCGCCCCGCCGGCACGCGTTCCCCGCCAAAGCAACGCCGCCGACGACGTACGCAGAAGCGTATGCCTTTCATCCCAAGGCCGACCCGTCCAAGGGTTGCAAGGTGATCACCGCTCCGGACATCCGCTGGACGCGCTGCGACATCAAGACGGTGAACCTCTTGGCCAACTGTCTCGCCAACCAGCGCGCACAGGAGGCCGGTGCCCTCGAAGCGATCTTCGTGCGGGATGGTGTTGCGCTCGAGGCAACCGCCTCGAGCTTCTTCGGGGTGTTCGGTGGTGAGGTCAGAACGGCGCCCAGGAGCAACTACATCTTGCCGAGCATCACTCGGCAGGCCGCGCTCGACCTGTGCCGCGAGGCGGAGATTCCGGCGCGCGAGGATCCCATTTATCTGCAGGAACTGGCATCCGCCGAGGAGTTGTTCCTCGCCGGGACGACGTTGGAGATCATGCCCATCGTCGAAGTGGACGGTCGCCCGGTTGGGAATGGACGCCCGGGACCGGTGCAACAACAACTCCAGGACCTGTTTCGCCGCCGAGCGACCGGAACCTCGTAGACCGCTGCAACTCGCCGCCTGCGACGCCGTAAGGCCCGCCAGAGGCCGATGACCAACAACTGCCAGCAGTGCGGGTATCCGCTCGAGATCCTCAGACGACCGCTCAGGCGATTGCGGTGGACCCGGTATTGGTGGCGGGGGCTGGCAAGCCTCGTCTCCCAACCACTCCGGGTCTGCACGAAGTGCGGGTCCATCTACACGCACCAGGGCGTGTTGGTTGCCGCAGGAGCCGCCGAGACCGACCCCGAGTTGCGACTTCGCGGATTCAAGGACGACATGGCCCACCTGCGGGATGGGTTTGCCACCCTGGTGCTGCTGGGCGAGGTGGGAGCGGTCTGGACACTCATGAGCGCGGGGAGTTACGATCCGCGGCTCACGGTTCTCCTGGGCGCCATCGGCGGCGTGTCGCTGGTGCCCGTCGTCTTCTTCGCCCGCAAGGCGTCGAAGGCGAAGCGAGAATTGAAAAGCATGAAGAGAGCCCGACTCAAGGGGAATACATCCGAATGAAACGCAGCGCCGGGTGGATCGCGGCCGTGTACTTCGTGGCAATGGCGGTCGCCATCACCTTTCCCGGCATCCGGCCCTTCAATACCATCCGACCGTTCGTCTTCGGTATCCCCTTTGTCTTTGCCTGGGTGCTCGCCTGGGTCCTGGGATCTCTCGTGATCTTCGTGATGCTCTATAGGACCTACTCCAAGTGACGAGCTGGCAGATCGTGGTCGCGGTGGTGGCCGTGTACCTCGTGACCAACCTGGTTGTGGGATTGCTGCCGGGATCGCGCTCGTCGGACACGGTGGCCGGCTACGTCGCCGGGGATCGCGAATTCGGCACGCTCGTGATGTACTTCGTCACGGGGGCATCGGTGTTTTCGGCGTTCGCGTTCCTGGGTGGGCCCGGGTGGGCGTTCAGCCGAGGTGCGGCGGCGTTCTACATTCTGGGCTACGGCGTGCTGGGCATGGCGCCGTACTTCGCCCTGGGACCCTGGGCCGCACGCCTTGGTCGCAAACACGGGTACGTGACCCAGGGCGCCATGCTGGCCCACCGGTTCCAGAGTCCCTGGGTGGCGTTCACCGCGGGCATCGTGAGCGTCATCGCCATCATCCCGTACGTGGCGCTCCAGATGCGCGGCGCGGGGATCGTGTTGGAACAGGTCACCGACGGCCACGTGCCCCTCCCCCTCGGCGCGGCCATCGCGTACGGCGTGGTGCTGATCTATGTGTGGCGCAGCGGCGTGATGGGTGTCGGATGGACCAACGTGTTTCAGGGCGTCCTGATGATCGGCATCGCGTGGGCGTTCGGCATCTACATCCCGATGAAGCTGTACGGTGGTGTGGGCCCGATGTTCGAGGCGCTCGCGGCGGCCCGGCCGGAGATGTTGACGGCCCCGGGGCTGGACGCTTCAGGCAATCCCTGGACGCCCGTGGCCTACTCCTCCGCGGTGCTGGTGTCGTCCCTGGGTCTGATGATGTGGCCCCACCTGTTCATGAAAGCGTTTGCCGCGAAGGACGACGCCACCATCCGCCGGACCATCATGCTGTTCCCCACCTTCCAGATCTTCCTGCTTCCCCTCTTCCTCGTGGGCTTCGCCGGAGTGCTCTACGCCTCGGCGCCGTCGAACCCCGACGCCATCATGCCCCACATCATGCTCACGTCCGGCTTGCCCGCGATCGTGGTGGGGATCTTCTGTGCCGGCGCCTTGGCGGCGTCGATGTCTACTGGGGACGCCCTCGTCCACGGCGCCGCGTCCATCGCCGTCACGGACGTGTACGGCGCCGCCAGCGGAACGTCGCTGAGCCAGCACGATCAACGGCGGCTGATTCGCTGGCTTGCCGTTGCAGTCGGCGTCGTGGCGTACGCCATCGCCCTGCCCAGCGGGCTTTCCCTCGTGGGGATGTTGCTCGCCGCTTACGGGGCCATCGTCCAGCTGGCACCGCCGGTCTATGCGGCGTTCCTCTGGCGCAGGGCCACTGCCCGCGGTGTCGTCGGGGGTCTCCTGGCGGGAACGTCGGTGACGGGCTTCCTCGTCATCTGGCCCCAATGGCGTCCGTTCGGGCTCCACGAGGGCCTGGTGGGCCTCGCCGTGAACATCGCCACCCTCGTCCTGGTCTCCCTGGGTACCCAGCCCCCAGCCACACAGCACGTTGCGGATTGGATTGCCACAAGCAGGAACCGAATAAACCAACCCTCATAATCAATGGGATTCCCCAGCACCCCGTGAGACTCCGACCGGCCGTCGACTCTCACGCATTCCTGGGCAAATAAACAGAGACTAACCCACGGCTCATGATGGCTTAATGAACCGTAATTTATGAAGACTACTTACTATTCGCCCGGTGGCCTTTAGGCCAAGCCGCCAGACGGACGCCCCTGTAGGACGCCCGCCCCGACGACGAGACCGCCTTAGACCATCGAAGGGAACTGACCAGAACTCTTCCTTGACGAGGAGGCGGCATCATGCGGATGGCTCGACTAGGGGTAAGCCTGATCACGGCAGGACTGGTGCTGGGGTGCGAGAGCCCAGGCACTACCGTGAACGAGATTACGAATCCGTTGCTGAGGCAGGGCGGGAACGCCGGTTTCACCGTCGTCGTCGCTCCAAGCGGCGATGTGAGCGGCGTCATTGATGCAAACAACATTCAGGACGCCCTCAATGCCGTGAAGGCGGACGGCGGAACAGTCTACCTCACCGATGGAGATGCCACTACCGTTGACCATTACTACACTAGCAGGAATGTCGTAACTACTGGTTTCAGCGGAGTGTTGAACGGTGAAGGCATGGACAACACCATCATCCATGCCGGCAGGAAGTCTGCGGCTGTTGGCGATGGATTCGAACCCGCATTCGCTCCCTGGTGGAATCCGGGTTCGGCCATTCCTGAATTGGCCACCGTGCTTCAGTTTGACGTTCCCAGTGGCAGCGTCACCATCACAGATCTGAGCATTGAGGCCAAAGATGATCAGCCCACGGATCTGACCCTCGACTATTACGGTAATCCAGCGACCTACATAACCACGTTGATTGAGATTCTTGGAGGAGAACACGACACAAGGATCGAGAATGTCAGGCTAGAGGGGAAAGAAACCGGAGCGGAAGGAAATGTTCGCGGGACGAATGTGGATGCGGCCCTCCACGTCATGTTGGGCGGCCCAGTTCCACTACCAGAAGGACTTGGAACAGGGGATCTAAACGTCCAGAACATCGAAATCGCGAATGTCGGCGGCGGCGGAGTCCTTTTTATGCGTTACAAAGATGGCTCCATGATCGACATCAACGGCGTTCGGGCGAGCAACGTTGTCCGTGGAATCTGGGGCCAGGCGGTACTGGCTTCTTCAGTAAAGATCTCCAATTCGGACATTGCCACTCATCCAGCAGGGATTGCTGGAATCTATCTGCGCAATATACCGTCGGGCCTGGAGGTCACGGGCAACACCGTCACGGGAAGCGCACGCCTCGGCGCCGTGTATATGCATACCATAAGTAACGCCACCATCGCTGGAAATACCCTCAAGGATGTCGAAGCCCTCCAGGGGTGGCGTGCATCGATATACCTCTGGACATCCCACGACAACCGGATCTCTGGCAACACCTTCGAAGGTGTGAGTGGTGGTGTGGCGGGAATCAGACTTCGAGCGGGAAGCAGTGGGAACACTCTCGGCCACAACGATTTTGTGAAGAGCGGTTTGCCTGGGTGGACAATTACTACCCCTGCTGGCCCTGGTGCAATCTTGCTTGATGCTACGACGCTCTCGAATGATGTCGTGGGCCAAGCCAAATTTCCTGGGTTTCCAGACCCGACGGCGATCTGCAGTCAAGTTCTAGACCTAGGCGACAATCGGATCGCGGGCATGGATCGGTGCGAACACATGCCCCCGTTGCCATTCGCCCTACCGGGTGCTCTTGAAGAAGAGCCTGAGGAGAAAGGTCATTGAAGCTGGAGGGAGATTCACCAGATAGCCTTTGAACAGCGAGGATCAGCCCCGAGCGTCCCAGCGGCGTTCGGGGCTTTGGCGTTAGACGGCGGGTCCCCATCGTACAACACCTGCCACATCTATATAAAGGCGGGTCGTTCGGTGGCGGCTACCTGTGATGCCTGTCTCGAGGTGCTTGGAAATACTACGAGTGCCCGTCAGCGTAACGCGCCGACGGGCACTCGTCCACACCGCTGTCCTCACCGCCGCTTACTCGTCCCGCAACGCCTCCACCGGATCCACCCGCATCGCGCGCCGCGCCGGCACGTAGCTGGCGACGGCCGTGACGGCCACGAGCACCAACGGGATTCCGAGGAAGGTGATCGGATCGATGGCCGACACGCCATAGAGGAGGCTGGACACGGTGCGGGTCGACGCCAACGCGGCCACGATCCCGGCCCCCACGCCGGCCAACCCCAGCACCATACCCCGCCCCACCACCAAGCGCACGATGTCACTCTCGTCGGCGCCGAAGGCGATGCGCACGCCAATCTCCCGGGTACGCTGCCGCACCGAGTACGAAATCACGCCGTAGAGTCCAATGGACGCGAGCACGAGGGCCATGGCGGCAAACGCACTAATGAGCGTAAGCGTGAACCGCGTCGAGGCCACGGCCTCCGCGACGTAATCATCCATGAGGCGGATGTCCGCCATGGGCACGTCCGGATCCAGCACTTCGATCTCCCGACGGATGGGAGGCGCCAGCGCCAGCGGATCGCCCGCCACTCGGACCGTCATGCTGAGCGGTGGGAACGGGAACCATCGGAAGGGGAAGTACACCGCCTCGCGGCCTTCGTCGGCGAGCGATTCCGCCCGAATGTTGCGGACGACTCCCACGACCTCCGCAGGGACCCGCTCGGTTCTCATGCCGGTCTCATCAAAGGCGAAGACGGTCACGTCGAGCTGCTTGCTGACGGGATCTTCACCGGGCCAGGCGCGCTCGGCCAACCTCTCGTCGATGACGACCACCCGCCGGGCGTCCGCTTGGTTGTCAGCCGGCGACAGGGGACGCCCGGCCACGATTGCGGCTCCTATGGCCTCGAAGTATCCAGGGTGAACCGCCTTGTAGTCCGCCCTGGTCTGGGTCCACTCGTCGTCCGTGGCCTCGCTCGTTCCGTACGAGTACACCAGAAACTGGTCTCCGCCGGCCAACGGCAACGGCACCACCCCACCCACGCCGAGGACGCCTGGCAATCCCTCGATGCGCTGCTGCAACCGTTCATAGAAGTCTGCCCGGCCGTTGGGATCCAGATACTTGAACATGGGCAGCGGAACGCCGAAGGTGAGCACGTTCTCCGATTCAAACCCGGGCTCGACCTGCCGCAATTTGGAGAAGGTTCGCAGCATGAGTCCCGCGCCGACGAGCAGCACGAGCGACAGAGCCACCTCGGCCACCACCAACGTTGCACGGATCTTGTTGCCCCGGGTCCCTCCCGCGTCGCTGCTCCGGTCTCTGAGCGCATTGGCCAGGTTGGGGCTCGCCGACTTGAGGGCCGGCGCCATACCGAAGAGGAGCGCCGCCAGGACCGTGGCACCGGCCGTGAACGCCAGGACCGTACCGTCGATGCCGATCGTCTCGAGACGCGGCAGGTTTTCGGGGCGCATCGTCACCAACACCCGGTTTCCCCACCAGGCCAGCACGAGACCCAGCATTCCGCCAGCGATCGAAAAGACACCGCTCTCGGTCAACATCTGTCTGATGATGCGGCCCCGGCCGCCGCCGAGCGCCGCGCGCACCGCGATCTCCCGCTCCCGGGACGCCGCACGCACGAGCAACAGGTTGGCCACATTGGCGCAGGCGATGAGCAACACGAAGCCGGCGGCCGTCACGACGGCCATGAGGAGCGGGCGCACGTGGGCCACGATGTCCTCGTGCATGGAGGTGACCGTAATGTGCATCCCCGACCGGGCGTGGTATTGGTATTGGTCTCGTAACGTCGTGGCCAATCTGTCCATCTCCGCTTGGCCCTGCGCCACCGTCACCCCTGCTTTCAAGCGACCCACTACCGTGAAAAAGGCGGTGCCCCGATCGGCAAACGTCGTCATGTTCTCGGGTGCGGCGCGCCAGACATCGATGTCCGTGGACATCCCGGCGTCAGGAGGCAGGTAGATGCGGAAATCCCGAGGCATCACCCCCACGATGATGCATTCCTGCCCGTCCATCTGCAGGCTCAAGCCGAGGACCTTGGGATCGCTGCCGAAGCGCCGCTGCCACAACCCATGACTCAAGATCAGCGCGCCGGGGGGGAACGTGAAGTTGGGGTCAGCGAACGACGCCGGATCGATTGGCGGGGCGTCTTCCGGCTCGAAGTGACGGCCGATCATCGGTGAAACGCCCAAGACCTCCTGGAAATTCACCGTGGTCCACCCCACCAGCACCTCCTCGGCCCGCCCTTCGCCGGTGAGGGTGCCGTTGACGGCTGCGGCACCAGCGAAATCCTCGAACATCGTGGTCTGCTGCTGGTAGTCGATGAAGTCCGGGCCGGACACGAGCGCCCGATCCACGTTCGCGTTCGCCAACCGATTCCACACCAGCACCAACTGCTCGGGATCCTCGAACGGCAGCGGCCGAAGCAGCACGGCGTTGGTAACCCCGAAGATGGCAACGTTGCTGCCGATCCCCAGGCCAAGCGTCAGCACCAGCACGGCGGTATAGCCGGGCCGCTGGATGAAGCCCCGAAGGGCATAGCGGAGATCTTGTCCAAGGAGGTTCATGAACTAACCTTAATAACCTGGAACGACTGTCGGCAACAGTATCTTACCAGCCTCTCACCCTTGGCACCCACCGAAGGGTCAGGGGCCCCCACGTTTTGCACCGGATCGCCCCGAGCCGAAACGGCGATTGACGAGCCACCACAACTGGCATAGCGTAAACGACACTCTCTCAACGAATTCTGAGGTTTGCCATGCCCCGTTCGACCCTTGCCGCCACCCTGTTCTGTGCCGCGGTGGCCCTCCCGGCCTCGGCCCAGCAGCGCATCGAGTACGAGGATTACCGGCTCGACAACGGCCTTCGGGTCATTCTCGTCGAGGACCACTCCTCGGCGGTGGTGACCATCGACCTCTGGTACAACGTGGGAAGCGGCAGCGAGCGCCCCGGCCGCTCGGGCTTCGCCCATCTCTTCGAGCACATGATGTATCAGGGATCGGCCAACGTGGAGAAGGCGGAGATGATGCAGCTCGTGGAGCGGGCCGGTGGTCAGATGAACGCCTCGCCGAACGAAGACCGCACGCAATACTACCAAACCCTCCCGTCCAACCGTCTGAATCTCGGCCTCTGGCTGGAGGCGGATCGCATGCGGTCGCTGGCCATCACGCAAGAGAACCTCGACAACCAGCGTGAGGCCGTGAAGGAGGAACGTCGCATGCGGCTGGAGAACCAGCCGTATGCCTGGATCGGGTTCGAGGCTCCCTACACCACTTACGATTCCACCACGTGCTTCCCGTACGCCCATTCCACCGTGGGATCGATGGATGACCTGAACGCGGCGGGCGTGGAGGACGTGCAAGAATTCTTCGATCTCTACTACGCACCCACCAACGCGACACTCACCGTGGTGGGCGATCTCGACCCCCCGGAGGCCCGGGCGCTCATCCAGCAGTACTTCGGCGACATTCCCGCGGCCGAGACCCCGCCGACACCGGTGTGCGGGTGGAGCGTGGGCACCGAGGCGCAGGAAATCGTGCACCCGGATCCGTTGGCCAACCTGCCGATGGTGGCGGTGGCATACCGGCTCCCCGCCCACAACGACGACGACTCGCCGGCCCTGAGTCTGCTGGACCTGATCCTCGGGAGTGGTGAGAGCTCGCGACTGAATCGTGCGCTGGTGCGGGAACAGCAATCCGCACTCCAGGCGCAAACGCTCACGATGCCGCGCAGGCTGTCCGGCACGATGCTGCTCCTCGCCATCGCCAATCAGGGAGCCAGCGCCGATGCCTTGAAGTCGCAGATCCATGCCGAGGTGGACCGGGTGCTCCAGGAGGGAGTCACGGACCTGGAGCTCGAAAAGGCCAAGAACGCGTTTCGCAGCAGCAACATCTTCGGCCGGCAAACCACGATGCAAATCGCGGAGCAGGTCCAGCACTTCGTGCACTTCCACGAGTCGCTGGATGACATGCACACCGATCTCGACAGATACCTGTCGGTCACCCGTGACGACATCCTCCGGGCGGCCAGGAAATACCTGGCATCGGAAAACAGTGTGACCTTCCTGCTGGTTCCGCCCACGAGCGGCCAGCGCCCGCGGACCTAGAGGAGATCTCGATGCACACGGCATCCACGAGCACCCCACGACGGGGGTCGACCATGAAGCTCACGCTGTTCGTCACCGCGCTGCTCCTGGGCTCGATGGGATTGACGCCCTCCGCGGCCCAACATCCCACGCAGCCACCGCCGCCCACGGAACTGCGCACCCTACAGTTGCCGCCCTTCGACGAGGCGTCTCTTCCCAACGGCCTCCAGATCGTCGTGGTGGAGAATCGCCGATTGCCGGTGGTGAGCATTTCCCTCACCATGCCCGCCGGGGTCAGCTACGACCCCGCCGGGAAGGAGGGGCTCGCGTCGCTAACCTCCGACCTCCTCGTCCGGGGCACCAGCAGCAGATCGGCGGACGAGATTGCCGCCGAAATCGAGTATGTGGGATCGAGTCTCGACGTGGGCCTCGGGACGGATTTCATGTTCCTCTCGACGACGGTGCTGACGGAGCACGTGGGGCTGGCCTTCGAACTCATGAGTGACGTCCTGGTGAATTCCACCTTCCCAGCAGAGGAAGTGGATCTCACGCGGAACCGAATGCTGTCGGGTCTCAGGGCGCAGGAGGCGCAGCCGGGGTTCCTTGCCGCCAAGTACTTCGATGCGGCCCTCTACGGCGACCACCCCTACGGGCGGACGGCCACCTCGGCGTCGGTGGGATCGATCGCCCGGGAGGATATCGTGGCCTACGCGGCCCAACGACTCCGCCCTGGGGGATCCGTGCTGGTGGTGGCGGGCGACCTGTCACTGGATGACGTACGCGACCTCGTGGGCCGGCACCTCGCCGAATGGAACGGGGCCGCAACGGACGATCGCGCAAGCACGCTGCCACCTGCTGGTGCGTCGGAGATCGTTCTGGTGAACCGTCCCGGATCGGCCCAGTCCAACATCCTCGTGGGCAACCTGACGATGCGTCCGGGGGACGCGGACTACTACGCCGCCGTCGTGGCCAACAAGATTCTCGGCGGCGGAACCGATGCGCGACTCTTTCTGATCCTCCGGGAACAGAACGGTTGGACCTACGGAGCCTATTCCAATCAAAACAGGCCGCAGGGAGTGGGCCGATTCCAAGCGAACACCGAGGTGCGGGCTGAAGTCACGGACAGCGCGTTGGCGGAAATCCTCCTCCAGATGCGGAGACTCCGCAGTGAACAGGTGCCGGCGGACGAGTTGGAGGGTGCCAAGGGGTTCCTGGTGGGGAGCTTTCCCCTCACCATCCAGACTCCGCAACAGATTGCCTCGCAGGTTCGCTCCGTGCGCCTCCTGGGGCTGGGGGACGACTACCTGCAAACATATCGGGAGCGTCTGGCAGCAGTCGACGAGAGTGCAATCATGGACGTGGCCGGCCGTCTCATGCGCCCCGATTCGTCTGTCATCGTGGTAGTGGGCGACGGCGCGAAGATCTACGAGGGACTCGCGGCCATTGCCCCGGTTCGGATCATCGACGCCGACGGCAACGCCTTGTCAGCAGCAGACCTCTCGGCAGAAGCCGAGGTCATCGCCTTCGACCCGAATCAACTGGTGGCCGGACGCGACTCCTTCACCATCATGGTGCAGGGTAACCCCTTGGGGACCATGATCCGCTCCATCGAGGCGGGAAGCGAGGACGGCCGTGCGGTATTCACGATCAAGTCAGAGATGCAGCTTGGCGCATTGGGGGGCCAGTCCATGGAGTTCGTGCTGGACGCGACCACCTTGGATCCCATTCGCTACGAGCAGGCCGCCAGTCAGATGGGGCAGACCCTGCAGGCCGAACTGGCCTACGGCCCCGGCGGACACGTGACCGGTTCGGTTGCCGGTGCGGTCGAGGCGACCATCGACACAGTTTTCGGATCGACGGTCTACGACATGGACATGCTCCCGACCATTGCAAGGACCCTGCCCCTGGCCGACGGGGCGACCTTCACGGTGGGCACGTTCTTGCCGACGGAAGAACAGGTGTTCGCCAACGCCAGCTTCCGGGTGTCCGACGGCGGCGTCGTCACCGTGCCGGCAGGTGAGTTCGCTACGTGGCAGGTCAACCTGAGCGGACAGCTCCCGTGGGTGTACTGGGTGTCGAAGGACCAACCCCGACGCGTCGTCAAGATGGAGATCTCCGGCCAGCCGCTGTCGTTCGACCTCGCCAGCACCGAATCTCGCTGACGCGAAGGGGCATGGCGCGATGAGCATGATGGTGTGTTCCGGGTGTGGAAGCTTCCTCCCTGGGAATGCACGGTTCTGCAAGAAGTGCGGCACGACCCAGGAGTCCGTATCACAACGACTGCGCAAGGCCTTGGGCCCCGATTACGAGATGATCGGCGAGCTGGGGCGCGGGGCGGCCGCCGTGGTGTATTCCGTTCGCGACCTGAAGCATCATCGGTATCTCGCGGTCAAAGTGATGCATCCGGAGCTGATGGCTTCACTTGCCGTGGTGGAGCGGTTTCGGCGTGAAGCCAAGTACGTTGCCCAGCTCGATCATCCCAATATTCTCTCCGTGACCTTCTCGTCCGAAGAGTCGGGGCTGGTGTTCTACGCCATGCCACGTGTTCGGGGGAAGCCCCTGAACAAGTATCTCGAGAAGCACGGACGCCTTCCGCTCGACGGCACGACGAGCATTCTGGGCCAGTTGGCAGCGGGCCTCCACCACGCCCACGAACACGGCGTCATCCACCGCGACATCAAGCCGTCGAACATCATGCTGGAGGATTCGGGACACGTGTTGATACTCGACTTCGGCGTGGCGAAGGCTCTCTCCCACGACGGCGCCCATATCTCGGCAAGCGGTGAGATCATCGGGTCCCCGCGGTACATGAGCGCCGAACAAGCGGGAGGGTCCAGCAACATCGACCATCGGACCGACATCTACAGCTGGGGCGTCGTGGGGTTTCACATGCTGGCGGGGCGGACTCCCTTCGACGACGAGGGTATCCGGGCGATTCTCTACAAACAGATGACGGCGGACCCGCCGGACGTCCGGGATTTCCGGGAGGATACGCCTGAGCAACTTGCGTCGACCATCCACCGGTGTATGGCCAAGAACCCCGCGCGACGTTGGGGAAACATCAGGGAAGCGGCGAAAGCGGCGGGTTGCTCCCCGTAGAGCAAGGAATCCGCGAAAAGAAGAAGGGGAACCAAATCGTCAGTGCGATTCGGTTCCCCTCTCTCGTTGCTGGGCTGGCTGCTAGTTGGCGGCAGCCGGATACACGCTGACTTGTTGGCGTCGCTTGTCTTTCGGCTCGAACTTCACGACCCCGTCGACCAGCGAAAACAGGGTGTCGTCCCTGCCCCGGCCCACGTTGTTCCCGGGATGGAACTTGGTGCCACGCTGTCGAACGAGGATGTTCCCCGCCCGCACGACCTGACCCCCGAACCGCTTCACGCCCAGGAACTTGGGCTTGGAATCGCGGCCGTTGCGGCTGGAGCCAACACCTTTCTTATGTGCCATCGTCTCAACCCAGCTTCAAATCGGTGATCTTGATCTCGGTGTAGTCCTGCCGGTGTCCCGTCTTGCGCCGGTAGTTCTTCCGGCGCTTGAACTTGAAGACGATGATCTTGGGACCCCTGCCGTGCTCGACGATCTGCCCCACAACCTTGGCGCCCTTCACCATGGGCTGTCCGGCCTGGACTTTGTCGCCGTCCGCCGTCAGGAGGACCTGGTCGAAAGTGACCTTCGCCCCTGGCTCGCCCTTCATGAGGGGCAGCTTCAGGTTGTCGCCTGCCTCGGCCCGGAACTGCCGGCCGCCGGCCTGGAATATCGCGTATGCCATAGCCACTAAGAGTAAATGGGGGAAAGGGTTGGGTCAACGCCCACCGCCCTTTCCCTCCTAGGCCGCCGCGTACTTCTCCGTGACGTCTCTGCCCGCCGGCTGCGAGACCAGCCGGAACTCGTCGATGGCGATGGTGGGATCGTCCCGGATCTCGATCTGCACCTTGGCCCGGTCTTTCACGTGCTTCACGAAGTCGGGCTCGTCCTCCAGGAGATAGAGGGCAACCTCCGGATGGAGTCGGACCATGACCTGCCGCTCATGTTCGTCGCTGGCGACTCTGCGGAGCGAGCGGTCCAGGTGCCGCGCCACCACCTCCGGCTTGAATGCCCTGCCCGTCCCCCCACACCCCGAGCATTTCGTGGTCATGGAGTCCACCAGACTGGGCCGCACCCGCTGGCGAGTCATCTGGATGAGCCCCAGCTCCGATACACGGAACACCCGGGTCCGGGCCCGGTCTCGGGCCACGTGGGCGCGGATCTCGTGGAATAGCTTCTCGCGATGTCCCTGCTGCTCCATGTCGATGAAGTCGATGACGATGATCCCGCCGATGTCCCTGAGGCGGAGCTGCCGGGCCACCTCACGGGCGGCCTCCATGTTGGTCTTGAGGATCGTCTTGTCCGGATCCTTCCGACCCGTGTAGCTGCCCGTGTTCACGTCGATGGAGACCAGGGCTTCGGTTTGCTCGATGATGAGGTACCCGCCGGTGGGCAGATCGACACGGGTGTTGAAGAGATGCTCGATCTCCGCCTCCACGCCCGTCTCGTCGAACAGAGAAGCGGTTTTGTCCTTGTAGTGGTGGACCCGCTTTACCAGGTCCGGGTCTACCTGCTTCAGGTATTTCTGAATTTCGGAGTGGACCTCCTGGGAGTCGACGTGGAGGCTGTCCACCTTGCTGCTGACGAGATCTCGGATGATCCCTCGGGTGAGAGATTCCTCCCGCTGCACCAGCGCGGGGGGGTGGGCCTCCTCAGCATTCTTTTGGATCTTCTTCCACACGGAGAGGAGCGATTTGAGCTCGCGCCGTATCTGGTCCTTACTCTGGTCCTCGGCGACCGTGCGGCAGATGACGCCGCCGCCCTCCTGTTCGAGAAGCCCCCGGACGATCTTCCGCAGCCGCGTCCGCTTCTCCCGCGATTCGATCTTGCGGGAGACGCCGACCTTCGATGCCGAGGGGAGGTAGACCAGGAATCTTCCGGGAATGGAGACCTGGGCGGTCACCCGACACCCCTTGGTGCTGATGGGCTCCTTGGTGACCTGGACCAGGATGTTCTGGCCCCGGGAGAGGTGCTCCTGAATGTTCGGGACGCGACGCGAGGAACGACGGCCGTTGTCGTTGTCGTCTTCGTCGAACTCCACCTCGTCGGGCTCGATCAGGTCGGACGCGTGGAGAAACGCACTCTTCTCGAGTCCGATGTCGACGAACGCCGCCTGCATCCCCGGCAGCACCGCTTCCACGCTGCCGTAATAAATGTTTCCAACTATGCGATCCATCTCTGGTCGGTCGACCAGTACTTCTACGAGACGATCATCCTCCAGGATAGCCACACGCGTTTCGCGCGGATTGGAGGCCGTAATGAGAATTTCCCGTTTCAAAATTGTTCACCTGCGTCACGGCAACGGCTTGGGCCGTCGGGGTGTCACCCGACGCCAAGGTCGCCGCGACCTTGTGGATTCGGATCAGGGGTACCAGGGACTCCTCGAGCATCAAAGCCGCCTGCAGTACCTCTGTGGGTTTAACTGAACCGCCACTGCCCGTGGCCACGGTAAGTATCACCTGGTCACGAGCAATGACGGACAATTCGCGAACGAGCGGACGGATGTCCACTGCTTTCACCCTACCCTTTCGCCTGCGCTGGATGACGACCGAAGGCTCGGCCAAGAACCCGGCCATTGCCTGCTCGAGGTCGCCAAATGCCAGCTCAAAGGGTGGGCTCGGTAGATCTGCCTTGTAGGTGCTCTCGGAGATTTCGGCTGCGAGGGCTCCTACGCCCGCGGGCATTGCCGCGGCCACCACGAAATCGACACCCTCCACACTGGAGGCGTTGAGGAGCCCCAGGAGGCCCGAGAGCCGCTCTTCCGGCCACGTCTCGGCGAGCTCCATGTCGATCCATTCGGCGTCGGAGGTCCAGCCCAACGGCAGCGGTGGGCCCGCCGAGAGCTTGGGTCGGGGCGAGAACCCCTCCGTAAACACCAGCGGCAGCTCGGCGCGCCGAAGGGTGCGCTCCAGCTCCCGCAGGAGGTCCAAGTGGGAGATGAACCGGACCGGATCGGCCTTCCGGTACCCCACCCGCACCGTCGTCCCCCGGAACCCCTGCAACAGGCCCGAGGCACGCTCAGGAAGCGCCGACTCCACGGGAGGAGCCAGCAGGTTCTTCATGGCGTCGAAATCACACACGCCGCATGCCGTACACCGCTCGTGCTTGCACTCGGGGGTCTCGGCAGCATGGTACGCCTTGTGGCGCTCCTTGAGAAAGTACTTTCGGTCGATCTTGTAAGTTACTATTTCCCAAGGCAGTTCCTCATTCTCACCAATCTCTCGGAAGCTCGATTCCAGGGTGAGGTCCGCCGCCTCCATGGCCTCCGTCCAGAGGTCGAACCGGCAATGTTCTCCCCACCCATCGAACCGGGCGCCCCGACGCCAGGCTCCCTCGATGGCTGCCCCGACCTCCCGACCCCCTCGGGAGATGACGCCCTCGATGGCCGTATCCGCGGTCTCATGGTGCCGGATGGTCACCCGCTGCCCTTTCAGCCGGCGCTTGATCCACGCCAGCTTCTCCCGCGTGTCCTGGATGCCGTCTTGGCGCTCCCACTGGAAAGGCGTGTGGGCCTTTGGGACGAACGGTGAAAAGCCCAGGGTGATCCCCCGGCGGCCCGGAAACCTCTTGAGGATCCCTCTGATCTTCTCCACCAGCAGAGCAAGCTCCTCGAAGTCGGCCTCGCATTCCGTGGGATGGCCGATCATGAAGTAGAGCTTGACGCTGGTCCATCCGGACTCCATGGCCCGCTCCACGGCCGAGAGAATGTCCTCCTCAGTGATCCCCTTGTTGATGACGTCCCGGAGCCGCTGGCTCCCGGCCTCGGGGGCAAAGGTGAATCCGGACTTCCGGACCCGACTCACGGCCTCGGCGAGGCCCACGCTGAACGCGTCTGCCCGGAGGGACGGG
>JBDHHA010000041.1:0-28332 GCA_039589615.1 Gemmatimonadota bacterium | reverse complement strand
CCGCAGGCGCCCCTCCTCCATACTGCAATCCGAGATCTCCAAGTATTGGAGGATCTGCTTGAGGGCGCTGAGATACGCCCGGGCCTCGGCCGGGGAACGAAGGTCCGGTTCCGTGACGATCTCTGCGAGAGGCACTCCCGCCCTGTTGAAGTCCAATGCCGTTTTTCCCGCGAACCGATCGTGGAGCGACTTCCCAGCGTCCTCCTCGAGATGGAGGCGCGCTACGCGGATCAACACGTCGTCTCGATCGGACGACTCGATGGACAGCCGACCGTGCGTGGCGAGGGGTTGGTCGAACTGGGAGATTTGATACCCCTTCGGCAGGTCGGGATAGAAATAGTTCTTTCGGGCAAAGACACTGGTGTGATGGATCGTAAACTCCAGGGCGAGGGCGGCGCGTGTGGCGAGGCGGACCGCTTCGCCGTTGGCGACAGGTAGCGCGCCGGGTAGCCCGAGACACACCGGACACACGTTCGTGTTGGGGCGCTCGCCGAAGGCGGTCGAGCATCCGCAGAACATCTTGGACTGCGTCGCGAGCTGCACGTGCACCTCGAGGCCGATCACCGTCTCCCACATCATCGAACCACCCCGAGGGGATCGGTATTTTGCTCGATGACCTGTGCGGCATCGAGCAGCAACGCTTCCTGGAACGCGGGAGCCATGAGCTGGACCCCCACGGGCAGCCCGTCGGGCGATCGTCCGACGGGGACGGAGACCGCCGGAATGCCTGCCAGGTTGGCCGCACACACGAACACATCGGAGCGGTACATCGCCACCGGGTCGCGGACCCGCTCGCCCGCCTTGAACGCCGTCGTCGGCGTGGTGGGTGCAAAGAGCAAATCGATGCCGCCTGCAAAGGCCTGATCGAAATCCCGAGCAATCCGTTGGCGAGCGAGTTGGGCCTTTTCGTAGTAGGACTCGTAATAGCCGGAGGAGAGCACGTACGTCCCGACGATTATCCTGCGTCGCACCTCCTCCCCGAACCCCTGCCCCCGGGTCTCCCGATACAAGGCATGGAGGTCGGGTTGCGACACACGAAGCCCGTATCGCACGCCGTCGAAACGTGCGAGGTTGGCGCTCGCCTCGGCCGGGGCAATCACGTAATAACAAGGCACCGCCAACGAAGTGTGCGGGAGCGAAACGTCTCGAACCGTCGCGCCAAGCTGCCGCAGCATCTCGATGGCGCGATCGCACCCGGAGCGAATGGTCGGGTCCAAGTCGTTCGGGAAGTATTCAGTAGGAATCCCCACCACGAGGCCGTCGAGGTCCCGCCGTTCGAGTGGCACGCGCACGGGATCCCGATCGGCGCAGGTGGAATCGCGTGGGTCGCGTCCCGACATTACCTCCAGCACCGCCGCGGCATCGGCTACGGTCTGTCCGAACACCCCGATCTGGTCCAGTGAGCTCCCGAATGCCACCAGCCCGAACCGGCTGACTCGGCCATAGGTCGGCTTCATCCCGACGACGCCGCAGAACGCCGCCGGCTGACGCACCGACCCGCCCGTCTCCGAGCCCAGGGCTGCCCGCACCGCCCCCGCGGCCACCAGGGCCGCGGAGCCGCCGGAGGAGCCGCCCGCCACCCGGTCCGCCTGCAGCGGGTGTCGCACGCGACCGAACGCCGAGTGCTCCGTGGAGGATCCCATGCCGAATTCGTCGAGATTCGTCTTGCAGGCGACGATGGCGCCGGCGGCCTTGAGGCGTGTCACCGCCGTGGCTTCGTAGGGCGACTGGTAGTGTTCGAGAATGCGGGAAGCACAGGTAGTGGGGTACTCGTGTGTGCAGATGTTGTCCTTCACCCCGAGTGCCGTTCCCGCGAGAGGGAGGTCGTGCGCCGCCCGGCGCAGATCCTGCGCCTGGCGCCTGACCACGTCGCCGTCGAACGAGATGGTCGCATTGAGACCCGCGTCTTCGGTTGATGCGATCCGCGCCGCGGCCTCTTCGGCCCCTCGCAGCAAGTCGCTCACTCTTCCTCCCCCATCCCTTCCACCTTGGGAACGATGTAGAAGTCCTCGGCGAACTCGGGCGCCATCTCCCGGGGCGGGGCCGACATCGGGATGGGATTTCTCGTATCGGGCCGCAGCGGTGCGGACGTGGGCCCAACCTGGGCCGGTGCGGACGCCTCCTCGGCGTCGACCGCTTCCAGCTGCGCGATGTATTTCACGATGTCGTCGATTTGCTTGGCGAGTTCGTCGAGCGACGATTCGTCCACGCCCAAGGACGCGAGGCGCGCGAGGCGCTCGACTTCTTCCCGGGGGACGCTCACGCCGAGTCCCAATCCCGTTCGAGGCCGGCGTAGGCCACGAGCAGTTGCTTGGTCGCGTATTCCTCGTCGTCGAATTCGACCACGACCTTGAGGTCGCGCCCGGTGCCCGCAAGCCCCATGATCGTCCCCGAGCCAAACGTCCGATGCCTCACGCGCTCGCCTTTGATGTATCGCGGCGTGTCCTGTGATTCCATCTCGGGATGGGAATCGGTCGTGCCGAGACTCGGCGCCAACGCTTGGGGCTTGGCAGGCTTGCGGAACCAATCGGCGCCGAACACGCCGCTGCTGCGGCGTTCCTCTACGACCTCCGGGGGTACCGCTTCGATGAAGCGAGAAGGAAGTCCCGGCATGAGCTGGCCCCCACGCCGGCGCGCCCGAGCCCACGACAGATACGCCCGATCACGGGCTCGGGTAATGGCCACGTACATGAGTCGCCGCTCCTCCTCGATCCCACCCGGTGTCTCCAACGTTCGGCTGAGGGGAAAGAGCCCGTCTTCCAAGCCGGCGACCGCGACGATGGGCCACTCCAGTCCTTTCGCCGTGTGCACCGTCATGAGCTGAACGCCTTCGGGGTCCCCGTCAGTCGATTCGTCCGACGTCGTCAGCGCCGCGGTGGCCAAGAACCGTTCGAGGGGGCTTCCCGGTTCGTCGTCCTCGACCTCTTCCGACCACTCGGCTGCGCTTGCCAGCAGCTCTCGCACGTTCTCCATGCGTTCAACACCCTCGAGCCCGTCCTGGCCCAGATACGATTCGTAGGCGATGGCCTCGATCACCCGCTCCAGAATCGTGGCGGGCGCCGCGTGCTCCGCTGCGGCACCGAGGCTGGCGATGAGCTCGGCGAACGCCCGAAAGGCGTTCTTCGCGGGGGGCCGCAGCTCGATGATGCGCTCGGCGATGCTCGCGGTCTCCAGCATCGGGCGGTGCCACTGGAGGGCGGCTGCTTGGAGGTTCCGAATGCTGGTGGCTCCGAGTCCGCGCTTGGGAACCTGCACGGCGCGGAGAAACGCCTGGTCGTCGGCGGGGTTGGCGATCAAACGCAGATAGGCGACGAGGTCACGAACCTCGCGGCGATTGTAGAAGCTGACCGACCCCACGACACGATGGGGAATGGCCGCGCGCCGGAAGGCTTCCTCGAACGCCCTGGATTGAGCGTTGGTCCGATAGAGCACCGCCATGTCGGCAAAGAGGTAATGCTCCGATGCGGATCGCTCGCGAAACTCGCGGGCGAACCACTCGGCCTCGTCACGTTCGTCGGCCGTCGTGACGACGTGGATGGGCTCTCCACCCGGTCGGGACGTGAACAACGTCTTCCCCAGGCGGTCCACGTTGTCGGCGATCACCCCGTTGGCGGCATCGAGCACCATCTGGGTGCTGCGATAGTTCTCCTCCAACCGGTACACGATGGCGTCGGGAAAATCCTGCTGGAAGTCCAGCATGTTGCGCAGGTCGGCGCCGCGCCAACTGTAGATCGACTGATCGTCGTCCCCGACGACGCAGAGGTCCCGGTGCACCCCGCTCAGGTGTCGGACCAGGAGGTACTGAGCCCGATTGGTGTCCTGAAACTCGTCGACGAGCACCGAACGAAAACGTCGCTGGTAGACCGCAAGCCGTTCCGGGTGTTCTCGAAATAGTGTGAGGGGGTGCAGGAGCAGGTCGTCGAAGTCCATGGCGTTCTGGGCAACGAGCGCCTGGTTGTATGTCATGAAGATCTCCGCCGCCACGCGCTCCACCGGATCCTGCGCCTCCGCCGCCAGCTCTTCCGGCGGCTTCAGGTGGTTCTTGGCGTTCGACACGATGGCGCGGACCAAGCGCGGCGGGAACGCCTTGGGGGCGTACCCCGCCCGCTCCAAGAGCCGTTTGATGAGGGCGAGCTGGTCGCCGTCGTCGTAGATGGTGAAGCGATTGGTGAAACCCAGCAACTCGGCTTCCCGGCGGAGAATCCGGGCGGACAGCGAATGGAACGTCCCGATCCATAATCCGGCGGGATCGCGACCCAGCAACTCGCCGACGCGCCGCCGCATCTCCCCTGCGGCGCGGTTGGTAAACGTCACGGCGAAGATGTGCTGTGCAGCTACCCCGTGCTCCCGGACCAGATGCGCAATGCGGGCCGTCAACACCCGGGTCTTGCCCGAGCCGGCTCCCGCCAACACCAGTGCGGGTCCGCCGTGGTACTCCACGGCTTGCCGTTGGGGCTCGTTGAGTTGGAGTGTGGTCACCCGACCAACGCCGGCAGCTCCGCCACGAACCGGGCACCATTCTCGATGGATTCGAAACGCAAGTGCCCGCCGTGGACGTCTTCGAAGATGCGGTTCGCCAGGGCCAGGCCAATGCCCCACCCTCCCGACTTTGTGGTGATGCCAGGCTCGAAAAGGGTGTCCATGACCTCGATCCCCACGCCCGGTCCGTCGTCTTCCACGACGAGCCTGACCCTGTCGCCCTCGCGACTCACGCTGGCATCGATGCGACCGCCCCGGCCGCTCAAGGCGTCGATGGAATTGCGGACCAGAGCCTCCACGGCCCACTCCAAGAGGACCGGGTCGCCGGACACCATCGGGCCCGCGGAGGGTGCGTTCACCGACAGGGCGATCCTGTTGGCGTGCTTGGGAAGCCGGGGTTCAAAGTAGGTCGCGACCCGGGCCGTGAGTGACCCCATGCCCACGCGTTCCTGCCGCGCCGGCCGGCCGATGCGCTCGAAGCGCTGTGCCACCCGTTCCAGGCGATCGAGGTCCGCACGCAGGTGCTTCGCGATCTTCTTCGTGTCGGGCTCCGCGTCCCGGAGGCGCTCGATCCAGGCGGCGACGCTCATCAGGGGCGTGCCCAGTTGGTGCGCGGACTCTCTGGCCATGGCCACCCAGAGGCGGTCGCGATGGAGGTGGGCCGCCGACCGGTAGCCCCAGATACCGGCAAAGACCGCCACGGCCAGGACCGTGAGTTGGAGGACGGCCAGGAGTGTGAGCTGGCGTCCCGACTCGGTGGAGCCGAAGTAGATCTGGCTCGAGTCGGGTGTGACGACGGGTGCATTGGACTGGGCGAAGTCTCGCGCGACGGCCATGATGCGCGGATCTGCGAGGTTGCCGCTGGCGATATTGCAGGGGTCCGGCTCGAGGGAGAGGTTGGTGCAGACAGACACGTTGCCCGCCCGGTCCGTCAGAATCAACGGGAGGCCGGTCTCCCTGATCTCCAACACGGTCGCGAAGAGTCGGTCCGTTTGCAGCTCCGGCGTCGTGGCCTGCAGTGCCGCGACGATGCTGCCGAAGATCCGAGTTTGGCTCCGGGCCTCGGACCGGAGGTGACTCACGATCTGCAGGGCTTGCCACAGCGAAACTCCGCCGACGACGGCCGCCAGCGTCAAGGCGATGACGGGCGCAGCGCGGCGAAGGCGCTTTCCGAGACTACGCCCCATCAGGCGTCAAGCGCTCCACTCCCAGATAGGGGACCAGAGCTTTGGGGATCCGGACGCTGCCATCCTCCTGCTGGTTGTTCTCCAGGAGCGCAATAATCGTGCGCGGTAGGGCGAGCCCGGAGGCGTTCAGGGTGTGTACGAACTCCGGCTTGGCGCTGCGTGCGGGACGGTAGCGGATGTTTGCCCGACGCGCCTGAAAATCCGTGTAGACACTGGCGCTGGACACCTCGAGCCACGTGTCGATTCCCGCCGACCACACTTCCAGGTCGTAGGTCTTGGCACTTGCGAAGCCGGTATCGCCGGCGGCCAACACCAACACCCGATACGGCAGCTCCAACCGCTGCAGTACCGTTTCCGCATGACCCAGTAACAGCTCGAGTTGATCGGAGGACGTCTCGGGCGCGCAGTAGCGCACCAGCTCGACCTTGTCGAACTGGTGGATGCGGATGATGCCCCGCGTGTCCTTCCCGTGGGCGCCGGCCTCACGACGGAAACAGGGCGTGTAGGCGGCGTAGCCGAACGGGAGCCGTCCCCCATCCAGAATCTCGTCTCGGTGGAAATTGGTGACGGGCACTTCTGCCGTGGGGGTCAGATAGAGCCCGTCCTCGGTCACGTACATGTTCTGCTCGAGGTCCGGAAGCTGCCCCGTGCCTCGGGCGCTGTCCTCGTTGATCAAGGCCGGCGGCCACGCCTCACGGTACCCGTGCTCCGTGGTGTGCAGATCGAGCATGAAGTTGATCAAGCTCCGAACGAGCTTGGATCCCTGCCCGGTGTACACGGGGAATCCACTCCCCGCCACTTTGGCCCCCCGGGCCAGATCCAACACCCCCAGTTCCTCTCCCAACTCCCAGTGTGGCTTGGGCTCGAACGAGAATTGAGGCCGTTCGCCCCACGTGCGCAGCTCCTGATTGGCCAACGCGCCGCCGTCGGGAACGCTGTCGAGAGGAAGGTTGGGGATCCGGAGGATGCTGTCCCGTAACGTTGCCTCGATTTCCCGAAGCTCTCTGTCCTGCTCTTTGATCGTGGCACTCAACGTCTTGAGGCGGGCGAGCAGTTCGGTGGCGTCCTGCTTGTCCTTCTTCAAGCGGGCCACTTCCTCCGACGCTTGGTTCCTGTCGGCCCTGAGGACCTCGACCTGCTGGAGGATCTCGCGACGCCGGGCGTCGTGCCCCAGAATGGCGTCGAGCAGTGGAATGAGTTCCGGGTCGCGACGTGCAGCCGCCGTCTTGAACGTGTCAGGCGCGTCACGGAGCCGCTTGAGATCGATCACAGACGATTACCGGATGGGTACGCCAACTTCGAGACTGCGATATCCACAGTTGACGTTGACGAGAACCTCCATGGTGAGTTGTCGCGTATCCAGGTCGAGGGAAAGCACCCGAAACTTCCCGTACCGGGGCAACCGTCCCAAGAAGAACGCACACCCGGCGGTCTCCGGCCTCGACCGGACAATGAACACCGACTCGACGCCCACCTCCAGGGGATCCTCCAGTTCATAATCCTCGAGGGGCGCAATGGTGATGTCGGCGAAGTGCTCGTCGGAGGACTGGATGCCCGACTCGACATCCAATCCCAGCGCTGATGTCGGAAGAATCAACGCCCGTCTCTCGTCGTCGATGTCGAAAGCGATGTCGAATTTCTCTGTTTGGCGATCGGTCCGGGAGGCGAGCCCGAGGACCACATCGAAGCCGCTGGGATCACTAATTGCCGTCCCCTGCAGCGCATGGAGCGTGACCGTATCGAGGTCGTTGGGTACCGTGGCGGGTGGGAGCGTGAGCGTATTATCGCACCCGGCTGCGAACGCGATCGCGGCCAAGGCGGCAGGAGCAAAGATGAAGCGGGCAAACGACATAGGGCATGTACCTGAATCGGAGAAGATTAGTGGGCTCCCGGAGGGGGGTCAAGCCGAGATCCTTGCTTGACTTCGCGTCTGGGCCTCTCTAGCTTGCCGCCGATGGCTACCATCCGTGACGTTGTTCAGGCGCTGGGCCGATTCGGTGGAGTCGACACCGTCGTCGTGCTGGGACGAGACGGTCTGACGATCGACTCGTTCTCGCACAACGGGTCGGACGCCGACGGGGTCGCCGCCCTCGTCCCCTCGCTCGTGGAGGCGTGTAGCAGGCTCGGCGTCGCGGGCACGCGAGGTGAGTTCAATGCGGGAGTAATGGAATACGGTGACGGGTTCGTGGTCGTGAGTGTGGTGACGGACGACACCCTGATTGCCGTCGTCGTCCAATCGCAGACGAACGTGGGTGGCTTGCTGTACGAACTCCGCCGGTATCGCGCCGCTATCGCCGAGCTTCTCTGATCCCGCCATGCGAGGCCCCTTCCTCCACGGCATACTCCACCAGGCGATTCCCCCGCACCACAGATCTTCGACGAACGGCGTGATCCTCGACGCAGGAGCATGCCGGTGAGTCGATGGGCCGCGATCCTGGCCGGTGGCTCGGGGACACGGTTCTGGCCGCTGTCCACCCCGGCGACGCCCAAGCAGATGCTCTCCCTCGCCGGGGAAACGTCGCTCCTCGAGCAGGCCGTTCGCCGACTCGAAGGAGTCGTTCCACCCGAACGAACTCTCGTGGTCACCGGCGAGGGGCTCCAGGCGCAAACCGCGAGCCTGCTTCCGGGCATTCCGGAGGACAACATCCTCGGCGAGCCCCGCCCCGCCTCCACGGGTCCCGCGCTCACGTGGGCCACGGTCTGGGCGATGCAACAGGACCCGGACGCCTCCGTGCTCTCCCTGCATGCCGACTGGGTCGTGGGGGACGACGCGGCGTTTCGTGAGACGGCGGCGAGAGCCCTGGAGGTAGCCGAGAGCCAAGACGTGCTGGTCACGGTGGGTATCGTTCCCAGCCGGCCGGATGTTGGGTACGGGTACATCGAACCCGGGGATCCGCTCGAAGGAGATGCGCGGCACGTGGCGCGGTTCACGGAGAAGCCCCACGAGGGGCAAGCCGCCGCCCTGGTGGCGTCCGGCGCCATGTGGAACAGCGGGATGTTTGCCTGGACCGGGGCCCGCTTTCTTCAAGAGACGCGGGCCCTTGCGCCCGAAATCTCGGCCTCGTTGGCGACGCTGGAGGCGGGAGGGGTGGAGGAATTCTTTGCAGGCGTGACGCCGATCGCCGTGGATTACTCCCACTTCGAGCGGAGCGAGCGGGTCGCCGTGGTACCGGGCGCGTTTCCCTGGGATGACGTGGGAACGTGGAGCGCCCTCGCCCGGGTCCGGCCCCGCGACGCATCGGACAACGTTTTGGTGGGTGAGACGCTCCAGCGGGACGCGTCCCGATGCATCGTGTGGGCCGAGGATGGTGCCGTCGTGGTCGACGGTGTCGAGGATCTCGTGGTCGTGCAGGCGAACGGCGTAACCCTCGTTACCACACCGGAAAGGTCCGCCCACCTCAAGGAATTGCTGACCTCTTTGCCGCCGGGGTTCACCAACTCAGGCGACACACCCAAAGCTTGACGCGTAGAAAGGCTCGACAACGCCGACATGCCGAACCTCTACTTGATCGATCCGGAGCCCGGTCTGCGCTGGGCTCCATTCGGTGAGTCCCGCCCCGTGAGCGAATTGCGGGCGGGTGCATGGCTGATCCGCGAGCGGTGGGAGGCCATCGCCGGGGGCGAGACACTGGCCATCTTCGGTCCTCGTCACCTTCACTCGTTTACCGAGGACACGGTTCCTCCCGTGCAGGCCTCCGGGCCTTGCCCGGGCCCCGCGATGGTCGGCCGTTCCGATTTCGCCCCCACCGGCGTCGCGCCACGGCTTCCCGCCAACCCGGCGCGGTTCGTGAACGACGATGCGACCGTGGGGTGGTGGGTGCCCGAGGGAACCACCTGGGAGGAGGGGGCCCACGAGGATTGGGACTCGGTGGAGCTCGAGGGTTTCCTGTTGCACGGTGCCTACGACGTCATCACGGCGCTCGAGCACTTCCTCGTTGCCGACGTGGCGGACTTCATCCACGAAGGGGGGGACCCCCTCCCAGATGAGTGTGTGGTCATCGGAGACCCTACGGACGTGGTCCTGCTGGGTGCTCACGTGGAACCCGGTGTCACCTTCGATGTGCGGAACGGGGCGGTCGTGCTGGAGCAGCACGTGTACGTGAAGTCGGGTACCCGGTTCGAGGGCCCGACGTACGTGGGCCCGGGGACGGAGGTGCTCGGCGGGTTGATCCAGGCGTCGGTGTTCGGACCCCGCTGCCGGGTGCGCGGTGAGATCGCCGACTCTGTCTTCTTGGGCTACACCAACAAGGCCCACGACGGGTTCATCGGCCATTCCGCCATTGGGAGATGGGTCAACCTGGGGGCGGACACCGTCACCTCCGATCTCAAGAACACTTACGGGCCCGTGCGCCTCCGCCTGGGCGACGAGACCATCGAAACGCACCGGCCGAAGCTCGGCACCCTGTTGGGAGACCACGCCAAGACCGCCATCGGCACCCTGTTGGATACCGGGACCGTCATCGGTGCAGGAGCCAATGTGTTCGGCGCCACGCGGCCGCCCAAATACCTCCGGCCGTTTGCGTGGGGAACCGACGGGGAAATGATGAAAGCCGACGGGTTCCTGACCGTCGCGTCGCGGGTGATGCCTCGGCGGCACGTCGAAGTGACGGACGACGTGCGGCGGATGCTGGAAGAGCTCTACCGCACGGCGACGCGTCCGTGAAGCTCGTGGTGTTGGGCTCCGGTAGCCGCGGCAACGCCTTTGTCGTTACGGCTGCCGGATGTTCCCTGCTGGTGGACGCTGGATTCGGCCCCCGCGCCTTGGTGCAGCGGGCCAAGAAGGCCGGGGTCGACCTCTGCGGCCTCGCGGGCATCGTGCTCACGCACGAGCACGGCGACCACGCACGCGGCGCGGGCCCGCTGGCGCGAAAGGTGGGATGTCCGGTCTTTGCGTCCCGGGGGACGCTCACCGCCCTGGGGGAGCGTCTCGACGGCGCGCGGCAGCACGGCGTGGTGCCCCACACCGACGTGACGGTCGGTCCGTTTTCGTTCACCGGGTGCCGCACGAGTCACGATGCGGCAGAGCCGATGGCGTTCGTCGTGGGCGCCCAGGGCGCCCGCGTCGGCGTGGCGTCCGATCTGGGACGACCCACGGCGGCGGTGCGGTACCTCCTGAGTGGCGTCACGACCCTGTTGATGGAGGCGAATCACGACGAGGTGTTGTTGCGGACGGGTCCCTACCCCGCCGCAGTTCGCGCCCGCATTGCCGGCATGGGCGGCCACTTGTCGAATCGAGCCGCCGCGGAACTCCTCGGCGACCTGTGTCACGAGAACTTGCGATCGGTGGTGCTGGTCCACCTGAGTGACCGCTGCAACCGCAGCGATCTGGCGCGGTCCGCGGTCGAGCAGGTCCTAGGGGGAAAAGGGTTTCGCGGAGATCTTTTCGTGGCACGCCAGGACGAGCCCCTCGATGCGATTTGGGTTGCTCCCGAACAGGGTCAACTGGAGTTGGGGATCGCCGGCTAGGGATCGGGGCCCATTCACCCTTCCGGCTTGGTCTCCTATGTCGTGGGAATGCTGGGTACGTCCCCCGGGAGCTCCTCATCTTCCTCGACGTACGCAATCTGGGGCTCCCAGGTGCGCATCATCTCCGAAAACGCGTGGGCGATCTCGCCGTCGAACTCCCTGCCCGATCGCTCCTCCAGATAGGCCAGCACTTTCTTGGCGGGCCACGCGTTGCGATACGGTCTCTTGGTGCGCAGCGCGTCGTAGACGTCGCAGACGTGGACGAGTTTGCTCGCACGATGACAATCCCGGGGGAAGGTGAAGTTCGGGTACCCGCCACCGTTGATCATGATGTGATGCTCGTACGCGACGACGGCGGCGAGATCCAGGTGCTCATCCGACGCGAGGATGATCTTCGCGCCCTCAGCGGGGTGCGCCTTCATGATCTCCCGCTCGCGGTCGTCGAATTTCCCGGGCTTGTTGAGAATCTCCTTGGGGATCTTCACTTTGCCCAGGTCGTGCATGAGGCCGGCGACGCCGAAGGCCCTTACATCCCGAGCGCCCAGGCCGAACCACTCGGCCAAGGCCATCGCGAGAACACTCACGTTCAACGAGTGTGTCGTGGTGTACTCGTCGAACTGACGCAGCTTCAAGAGCGGCAGCAGCATGTGCTGCTCGCCGTGCATCGCGAGGGAGAGGGTTCGCACCACGGCCTCGGCTTCGGCCAGTGGGAGCCCGCGACCCTGGGAGATCTCGGCGTGCAACCAGCGAATGGCCCCGGCCTCATCGCCGAGGGTGAAGGCGACGCCCGCCGTGGCGATGCCTCCGTCCTCGATGTCCTCTCCGTCGATGGCGATCTGTCCGTACATGATGCCAGACGCCCGGGTCTGCCGTGCCTCGCTCGAATCGAGCAACCTCCCCTCGAGGCGCTTGAGGAGATCGTCGACGAACTCCTCCAACTCCTCCACGGTCACACCGAGGTCTCTGTCGAACTCGATGCGCTGGACGCCGACGGAAGCCAAGAGGTTGCTCCACTTCCAGCCACGCATCTCCCGGAGCGGGATCTGGCCGTACACCACATCCTGTTCGAGGAGGGAGAACACCGGGCGGGGATCGGTCTCCAGGAGATCCTGGATCGCCGCGTACCAACTCTCCAGAGCGCGCCGCCGGGCCACGTGACCGGTTGGGTACGTGGTGAACGTGAACAGGGAGTGCGCCAGGGCGTGGAGACACTTGACGGGCTCGTTCACTCGGCGGGCTCCTTTCGTTCCGTGGCGGCAACGATTTCCGGGTCGCGGCGTCGTCGGGCCAGCGCGAGCACACGGTCCGCCCGGGTGTCACCCTTCCAAACCGAGAGTGCGGCGAGCGCCTTGAGGTACTCCGGGGTCTTGGGTGGGTGCTTCCAGAGGAAGAACTTGCGCTGGGGTTGGGTCAGACTGATCAAGCCCTCCATTGCCGCGACGTCGTCGCTCCCCGCGAGCACGCGGATGGCCTCGTCACGGGTCTCGTCGCTGCCGGCCTGAGCCTTGGCGACAACCAGAGACAACGCGGCCGGTGGGCAGTCGGTGACGGCGGCGGTGAGAGCCAATCGCACGGTTCGCTCGTCGTCGTCGGCCAGGGCGCTACAGATGGCCTTTATCCGGGTGTTGGATGTTCGCAGCAGCAGCCGGACCGCCTCCCGGCGAACCCGGGCGTCGCCATGCTGCAGGAAGCGATCGGGCTCGAACTCCTCGGGGATGTGTCCGAGGGCGGCCAGCACGGTGAGCATGTTGCGCTGCACGTACCAACGGTCGTCGTCCAGGTGAATCATCACGGCCTGGGCGGCGGCCGCACCGTATAGCGTGAGCCGGTCCAGGATGTGACGGCGGGTCTGGGCCGATTCCGATGCGATCAGTGTTTCCAGCATGGGAGCGATCGCGTCCTTCCCAAGGAACGGCAACACGGCGTCAAACAGCGGAACGTCGAGGGGCTCGTCCAGGAGAATCTCCCGCAGCTTGTTCGCGTCGCCGAGCTCGGATCGCACGGCCAGGGCCACGGTGCTGTCCGCGTGTTCCTCGAGAACGTCCAACAGCCATTTGACGGCGTCGGAAGCGGCCATTTCCCGCATCGCCTCCACCACCGTTGCCCCAACGGTGTCCACCTCGAGCGCCATCTCGATGATGCGCTGGGCCTCGGCGCGGTGTTCCTCTTCCAGCATCGTTCTGAACACAGGTCTCGCCTTGGCCATGTCCGTGAGGGCCGCGTCGTACGCGTGGGGGTTGGGGGTCGGGAGCCCCCAGCCCTGCACGATCTCGGCCACTTGCTCCCTCACCGACTGCTCGGCCAAGAGCTGTCGAGGTCCGGCCGGGGCTTCCGAGTGGTGCGCCATCTTCTGCAACATGCGAAGCAGGTAGTCGGACACGTTGTCTTCGCCCGCCGCTCCCGCCGCCTCGAGGAGCTTGACGACGGTGTCCACCTCAGTCCCGTAGGAGGCGTCCAACACCAGGGCGCGCCGTTGCGCCGAATCCGCGCCGATGCGCATGAGTCGTTGGAGCGCGTCGGATTTGAGTCCCTCCACGAGCTTTGCCAAACGGCTCTTGAGTGCCCTTGCGTCGGCGCTTCCCGCAGTCTTGAGCTCGGTGGCGATCTTCATCAAGTAGCCGACGACGACCTGATCGTACTCCGTGTCGTTCGTCTGGTCCTCGATGGCCTTGGCGATCACAGAGGGTCTGTCGAGGTCCTCGGCATCCACGTCGTCACCGAGGGCGGCCCGTGCCAGCCCAATCCACAGGCGGCCGCCCTGGCTGGCGGCCTCCCAGATTTCCTGTTTCTCCTCCTCGTCGTCCTTGAGGTGAAGGCGGTCGTACGCCACGGGGTTGATCTGGATGTGCGGTTGCTGTTGCAGGTCCTCGATGGGGCCCACGCCCAGGGGCTTGCCCGTGGAGTCGGCGTCGGGGCCAACGAGCGTCAGGAACTCCTGAACTTCGTCGAACTTGACTCCGGGCTCGAACGTGATGACACCCAGGTGGTGCCGGTGCAGCCGCCGGGCGAGATCCCGCAGGACCGAGTGCCTCGGGTCGGTGGCGACACCATCGATCACGAGTTGGGTCTCGGCCACGCCCAAGGACAACGTTCCCCGCCGGTGGATCAGGTCCGTCACCTGCTGGGCCACCCGGTGGCAGGCGGGTACGAGCAGCGGGTGTCCGTTGGGGTACATCCCGTGTTTGTGGAGTGCGATGGAGAGTTCGATGAGGAAATCCGCGACGTCGGAGGCGAGGACCGTGGGGGGGGCGTCGCCACCGAAGCCGCTGGCATCCGGTGGATGTGCGTCGGGGGGAAGCGACGACGGCAAAGGCCCCTTACGTGATGGCTCGCCGATCCGGCGGCGGCGGCGGTGGAATCTCCACTCCCTCGGCCAGAGGCGTCGGGGGGCCGACCCGCTCGAGCTCCATGGGGTCCTCCAGATCGCCTCCTGACAACGTCACCTTCCTGCCCCGCAGCGCGTAACCGTAGACCATCCACTCGTCGCCCAGCGCGATGTGGATCGAGTCGGCCACCAGGCGCCACCGCACCGTGTCTTCACCGAAGGAGGCAGAAGAGTCGGCCCGGATGACGACTTCCTGCGGTCCATCGGGTGTCTCGACCCGCCATGTCCCGGAGAGGTCCGGGAGCGACGCCTGCGAGGCGAGTGGCCCCGGGAATCCGAGACCGGCGATGAGGAGCACGAGGATTGTCCTGATTTGCATGATGGAATCTTATCGTCTCACTGGGGCCCGCGCCAATGTTCATGTCTCGCGGGCCCTCCAGTGTAAAGTGTTCAATTCTTCACGTCGTCTACCGTGACATACCCCGCATCCGCTGCGGCCGGTCCGGCCGCCGTCTTAGACGACGTGTGAATCCAGTCGGAATGAAAAGGCCCCGGAACATTCCGAGGCCTTTTCCAGCTACGGCGACGCCGCGGCTCAATACATGCCGGGCATCCCGCCGCCACCCGGCGGGGGTGCGGGCATCTCGGCTTCTTTCTCCTCCACCACCACGCACTCGGTGGTCAAGAGAAGGCTGGCAACCGACGCCGCGTTTTGCAGTGCGGTGCGGGTCACCTTGGTGGGATCGATCACACCCGCCTTCACGAGATCCTCGTACGTGTCGGTGAGGGCGTTGTACCCCTGGTTCTGCTCTTTGGCGGTGCGCACGCGCTCCACCACGATGGAGGCTTCGACGCCGGCGTTGGCGGCGATGCTCCGAATGGGCTCCTCCAAGGCACGGCGCACGATGTTGACACCGATCTGCTCGTCCGCCTCGTCCAACTCCATCTTCTCGACGGCCTTCTGCGTCCGCAGGAAGGCGACACCGCCACCGGGGACGATGCCCTCTTCGACGGCGGCGCGAGTGGCGTGCAGCGCGTCCTCGACCCGGGCCTTCTTTTCCTTCATCTCGGTCTCGGTCGCGGCGCCGACGTTGACGACAGCCACGCCGCCGGCCAGCTTCGCGAGACGCTCCTGGAGCTTCTCCTGGTCGTAGTCCGACGTGCTCTTGTCGATGGCGGCCTTGATCTCCTGGATCCGGCCCTGGATGGTGTCTTCCTTCCCCGCACCGTCCACGAGGGTGGTGTTGTCCTTGTCGACCACGATCCGCTTGGCTTGGCCGAGGTCGCTGAGCACGGCGTTCTCGAGCTTGAAGCCGACCTCTTCACTGATGACCTGGCCACCCGTGAGGATGGCGATGTCCTGCAGCATGGCCTTCCGCCGATCGCCAAAGCCCGGCGCCTTGACAGCGCAGATCTTCAGCGTGCCACGCAGCTTGTTGACGACGATCGTCGCCAGGGCCTCACCCTCGACATCCTCGGCGATGACGAGCAAGGGCTTGCCGGTCTGAGCGACCTTCTCCAACACCGGGAGCAGGTCTTTCATGGCCGAGATCTTCTTGTCGTGTACGAGGACGTAGGCGTCTTCCAGCGCGGCTTCCATCTTCTCGGAGTCGGTGACGAAGTACGGCGACAGGTAGCCCCGGTCGAACTGCATGCCGTCGACTGTCTCGAGTTCGGTCTCCAGGCCCTTGGCCTCCTCGACCGTGATCACGCCGTCTTTCCCGACGCGCTCCATCGCCTCGGCGATGAGGTCGCCGATCTCCGAGTCGTTGTTGGCCGACACGGTGGCAACCTGGGCGATCTCCTTCTTGCCCGCGGTGGCCTGGGACATCTCCTTGAGCTCGGACACGACCAACTCCACGGCCTTGTCGATGCCGCGCTTGATGGCCATGGGGTTCACGCCGGCCGTGACGTTCTTGAGGCCTTCCGTGAAGATGGCCTGGGCCAGCACCGTCGCCGTCGTCGTGCCGTCACCGGCCACATCCGACGTCTTGGTGGCTACTTCCTTGACCATCTGCGCGCCCATGTTCTCTACTGGATCGGGCAGCTCCACTTCCTTGGCGACCGTGACTCCGTCTTTGGTCACGGTGGGGCTGCCGAATTTCTTGTCGATGAGGACGTTCCGTCCCTTGGGACCGAGCGTCACTTTCACTGCATTGGAAAGCTGGTCGACACCCTTCCGCAACTGCGCGCGGGCATCGACGTCGAAATGCAGTTCCTTAGCTGTAGCCATTGATCTGCCTCCCTAGTTCGTTCACCCGTCGATGACGGCGAGGACGTCGGATTCTTTGATGATGAGATACTGTTCGTTGTCGAATGTGACTTCGGTGCCGCTGTACTTCCCGTACAGCACGACTTGCCCGTCGCTGACCTCCATGGGAACCCGCTCGCCTTTCTCGAACCGGCCGGGACCCACCGCAACGATCTCCCCCTGCTGGGGCTTTTCCTTGGCGGTGTCTGGGATGTAGAGACCGCCTCGCATCTGCTCTGATTCCTCCATCGGGCGGACCACCACACGATCGCCCAGTGGCTTTACGCCGAGCTTCTTCTTCGATTTCGACGCCTGTGCCATGACGCAACACCTCCGTCAGGATGTAAACTGTTGTAAAGTAAATACTTGCGAGTTTCTAGCACTCTTCATGGTCGAGTGCTAGGAGGAGGGAATATACCGAGGGCCACAATGGTGTCAAGCCGCAAATGAGGTTGGGAAACAAGGACTTACGTGGCTTCCGGAGAGGTGGAGAGTTGGGGTATCGGAGGACCCCTAGGCGCTTCCCGTCCCCTCCCAATCCTCCTCCAATTCCACGCCCAGGCCGTCGGCCATGCGGTTCACGTAGTTGTAGTAGGCCGTCACCTGACAAACGTCGAGGATCTCGGCGTCACGGAGCCCGGCGTTTCGGAGTGCCCCGACATCCTCTTCCGCCATCCGGGAGGGCGTCAGCGTCAGTTTTTCCGCGTAGCCGAGTATGGCCTGCTCCCGTGGCGACAGCTCCGCAGTGCGATGATCCCGCTCGATGGCCGTCACCCGCTCGTCGTCCTTCAGCAACCGACGGAGGCCCGCTCCGTGGTGGCGCAGTCAATAGAAGCAGTCGTTGGTCTTGGAGACTACGACGGCGATCATCTCCCGCTCCGCCCGGGACAACCCCGAAGGCCCCCGCATGAGATGCACGTAGAGGCGATAGTGGTCTTCCAGGGATTTTGGATTGAGGGAGTGGATCTTGAGGATGTGGTCGACCCCCCGCCCCGCCCGGTGCCGCTCGTAGCTCTCCTTGAGCCGACCCGTGGCATCGTCCTCATCGATCCAGTCAATCCAAGGCATGGCTCACCCGGTGCGCTGCGCGCGGTGTTGCGTTGGTTGCGGGAGGCTTCTCAGAGGATGCGGCGTGCTACGACCCAACGATTCTGCCACCACCGGCTGTTCGGATCGGTGGCAATGAGACTGGAGATCGCCACGCCATTCGACGAGCTGTGGATGAACTGGCCGTCCCCGACGTAGAGGCCGACATGCGTGATGCGCGAACTACGCTCCACCGAGAATCCGAGGACGTCGCCGGGGCGGAGGTCGGGCACCCTCGGTTCCACAAAGGCCCCCGTCCGGGTTTGGTCGCGGCTGACCCGAGGCAGGATCACGCCACTCTCGCCATAGGCATACTGGATCAGGCCCGAGCAGTCGAACCCGTTCTCGTCGGTGCCACCCCACTGATACGGCGTGCCCATGACGTCGATGGCGGTCTGTATCACCTCGGCGGCGACCTCCGCCGTGGACGCCGAGGCGCCGCTGGATCGAGCGATGTCCTTGATGTCGGACGTGGAGGGTGGGGCGAACTCAGGGCTTTCGGTTCCTCTCGAGGCTGACGAGCCCGTGGATTCTCGCGTGGGAGGATCCGGCCTCGGAACCGACGGGGTCCGTCTCCCACCACCGAAGTGAAACGCCAGGCCCGCCTGCAGCTGCCATCCCTTCCGGTCCGCCGCCTCATCGAAGCGCCAGAAGCCCTGTGCCCAGTCGTCCTTTTCCACCCGGTACCGCAGCTCTCCCGCCACGGTGAGGATGGAGAGGGGCCTCAGGGCGTACCCCAGTCCGGCGCTCCACACGCCGTCCACGCTGCCGCCGTCGTGGCGCATCGCTACGCCTCCCGACCCCACCGCGTACAGGCCTCCTCCACGCCGCCCGATCGCCAGAGACACCTGGCCACCGGTCTGCGTGCGGTCCTCGAGCGACGCCCGGTCATCGAGGTGCATCGCGCCGATTCCCAAGTCGACGGAGCCGAACCAGGGCCGGTAATAGGTGAGGGCGTACACCTCCCCTACCGTCTCGTTGCGCCACCAGCGCCCGTAGGAGAAATCCAGGCCCTTGCCCTGCGCGGCCAGGCCGGTGCCGAACGGCAGAAAAGCCGCCAGGAGGCAGCTTGCTGAGAAAGTGAGGCGCGCTCTCATATCACGTAAGTGTAAAGATAGCAACAATATAGGGGGCAGTCAACCGAGCACGGGTGCGGGGGGCGGCGCACGCCATTTGCCCCTTCCGCGCGCTGCGGTTTGCTTCAGGGCGAGGGCGCAGGATGGGCTGGTCTGCAAACCAACGCGCGCTGCAGTGGCAAACGGCGTGCGCCGCCCCCCTTAGCCCTACATCGGGAGTTGCCCTGGGGGCACACTGACGGCTCCCAGCCTCCCTATATTCCCCCCATGCCAACCGTTACCGTGACCCGCCGCGTTCACTTCAGCGCCGCGCACCGGCTTCACAATCCCCGGATGTCCGCCGAGGAGAACCGCGAAACGTTCGGCCTCTGCAACAATCCCAACTACCATGGGCACAACTACGAGCTGGACGTGTCCGTGGAGGGCGAGGTGGATCCGGAGACAGGCTACGTGGTGGATTTGGGTGTCATCAAGAGGATTGTCGAGGAACAGGTACTATCCCGCCTCGATCACATGAACCTGAACCTCGACGTCCCCGAGTTTCAGGACCTCAATCCCACCACCGAGAACATCGTGATCGTGATCTGGGGAATGCTGGAGAGTGTGGTCCCCGGGCGCCTGAAAAAACTGGTGCTGTGGGAGACGCCCAGGAACTACGTGGAGTACCGTGGGAAGGCGTGAACGGTTGCCCTAGGAGAGGGTAGTGCGCCGTGCTCCTCACGCCCCCGGCCACATCCCGGCAAACGAACCACCCACCAACAGCGCGTACACGAAACAGTCGAACAGACTCTTCCACGTCCTCGCCCAGGGAGTCCCGAACCAAATGGCGTCCCAGAAGAGGGCCCCGCCGTATGCCAGGAACGCGATGGTGCTCGTCACCCGGAACTTGTGGGCGTATGAGTCACCGGCCTCAAGTGTCTTGAAGGCCAGGTACGCCACCACGATGGAGACGCAGAGCATGAACACCAGGGAAAGGATCATGGGCTTGGCCATGCTCGGCTTCCCCGGCTTCCAAATGGTGAGAAGGCCCACTGGCCCCTTCTCCATCTTTGCCACCATCTCCGGTGTGCACATCTCTTGCCTATCGGTGGAATAGGGGAACCAGTACTGCCCCGGCGTCACGTTGTGTCCAGCCAGGTTGGTGATGAAGTCGTCCTGGTCGGGGATGGCGCGGAAATCAGATTTGTGATGGGGAGCAACCGTCCACGCGATTGCGCTCGCAATCCAGACCAAAACCGTGGCTAGCAGAATGGGTAGCCAGAGCGACACCATTGCGGCCTCCAGGAGGGAAAGTTGGGGGGCAATGTGCTGGCCAATGCGGTGGGTCGCAAGGAGGGGGAAGCGCGTGAGAGGAAGCGCACGGAAAACAACCCGATGGATCTACCCGACCAGCGTCGCTCCCAACAACTCCCTGTTGAGGTACGCGATGAAGTCGATGGAGATCTCCTTGGGGCACGCCGTTTGGCAGGCTCCGTGGTTCGTGCAGTAGCCGAAGCCCTCGGCCTCCATCTGATCCACCATGTTCGTCACCCGCCTGATCCGTTCCGGCTTCCCCTGGGGGAGCTTGCTCAGGTGGGCAATCTTCGCGCTGGTAAACAACATCGCCGAGGCGTTGGGACACGCCGCCACGCAGGCGCCGCACCCGATGCAGGCGGCAGCGTCCATGCTGGTGTCAGCTGTTTCCTTGGGGATCGCAATCGCATTGGCGTCCGGAGCGCTCCCGCTCCGCACCGAGATGTACCCCCCGGCCTCGATGATCCGATCCAGCGAACTGCGGTCGACGACGAGATCCTTGATGACGGGAAAAGCCTTCGCCCGCCAGGGCTCGATCCACACCTCGTCGCCGTCCTTGAAGCTCCGCATGTGGAGCTGGCAGGCGGTAATCGCAGGCTTCGGACCATGCGGGACACCGTCGATGACCATGCCACAACAGCCGCAGATGCCCTCGCGACAGTCGTGCTCGAAGTGGATCGGATCCTTGTTCTGTTCGATCAAGCCTTGATTGACGACGTCGAGCATCTCCAAGAACGACATGTGCTCGGACACGTCTTTGGCCACGTACCGTTCGAATCGACCTGGGGCCGTGCTGGAGGCTTGCCGCCACACATTCAGAGTGATCTGCATTATTTGTAGCTCCGCTGCGCCAGGTGAACGTATTCGAAATCCAACGGCTCCTTGTGCGGAATGGGTGGGCTCCCTACTCCCGTGAACTCCCAGGCGGCGACGTAGGCAAACCGCTCGTCGTCACGCCGGGCCTCTCCGTCTTCCGTTTGGTGTTCCTCCCGGAAGTGTCCGCCGCACGATTCGTCGCGCTCGAGAGCATCCCGGCACATCAGCTCCCCGAATTCGAGGAAATCGGCCACGCGGCCGGCCTTTTCGAGTTCCTGGTTTAGTTCCTCACCCGAGCCCGTCACCCGGACGTCGCTCCAGAACTGCTCCCGCATCTCGGGAATCTTGTCGAGAGCATCCTGCAGCCCGCTGGCGTTGCGGGACATGCCGCACTGGTTCCACATCAGCTTGCCCAGGTCCCGGTGGAACGAGTCCACGCTCCTGGTCCCGTTCACGCCGAGGAGTCGCTGGCCGCGCTCGGACACCTCCTGCTCGGTCTGTCGGAACGCCGGGTGGTCGGCGCTGACCGGGGACGCGTCGTTGCGAGCGAGGTAGTCGGCGATGGTGTACGGCAACACGAAGTATCCGTCGGCGAGGCCCTGCATCAGCGCACTGGCTCCCAGCCGGTTGGCGCCGTGATCCGAGAAATTCGCTTCGCCGATCACGTGGAGCCCGGGGACCGTGCTCATGAGGTTGTAGTCGACCCAGAGCCCGCCCATGGTGTAGTGTGGCGCCGGATAGATCCGCATCGGTACTTGGTACGGATTCTCACCGGTGATCTGTTGGTACATGTCGAACAGGTTGCCGTAGCGCTCGGTGATCACATTCTGTCCGAGGCGGTCAATGGCATCCCGAAAGTCGAGATAGACGCCGGCATTGCCCTCACCCACTCCCCGTCCCTCATCCACCGCCTCCTTGGCACGACGGGATGCGATGTCTCGGGGGGCGAGATTCCCAAAGCTCGGGTAGATGCGCTCGAGATAATAATCCCGCTCGTCTTCGGGGATACTCTTGGCCAGTCTCGTGTCTCCCACTTGCTGCGGCACCCAGATCCGGCCGTCGTTGCGCAGGGATTCGCTCATCAACGTGAGCTTCGACTGGTACTCCCCGGCTTGGGGAATGCACGTGGGATGGATCTGCGTGAAGCAAGGATTGGCGAATGCGGCACCTCGCTTGTGGGCCCTCCACGTCGCCGTCACGTTGCATCCCTTGGCGTTGGTGGAGAGAAAGAACACATTGGCATATCCACCGGTGGCGAGCACCACAGCGTGTGCGGCGAATGACTGAATCTTTCCGGTGACCAGGTCGCGGACCACGATGCCCTTTGCGTGGCCGTCCACGATCACCACGTCGAGCATCTCCGTTCGGGGGAACAGCTCGACGGTGCCCGCCGCTACCTGGCGTTGCAGCGCCTGGTAGGCGCCGAGCAATAGCTGCTGCCCGGTTTGGCCGCGGGCGTAGAAGGTGCGGGAGACCTGTGCCCCTCCAAACGATCTGTTGTCGAGCAATCCGCCGTACTCCCGGGCGAACGGCACGCCCTGCGCCACGCACTGGTCAATGATGTTCAAGCTGACCTCGGCCAGCCGGTGGACGTTGGACTCTCGCGCGCGAAAGTCTCCGCCCTTCACCGTGTCATAGAACAGCCGGTAGACGGAATCTCCGTCGTTCTGGTAGTTCTTCGCGGCGTTGATGCCGCCTTGGGCCGCGATGCTGTGCGCCCTGCGGGCGCTGTCTTGGTAGAAGAAGCATTTGACGTTGTAGCCGAGCTCGCCGAGCGTCGCGGCGGCGGACGCGCCGCCGAGCCCCGAGCCCACCACAATCACGTCGTATTTTCGCTTGTTGGCGGGATTCACCAGCTTCATCTCGAACTGGTGGTTCTCCCATCGTTTTTCTATCGGTCCGGACGGGACCTTTGCATTGAGCTCCATAAATCGCTCTTGCTCTCTATTGGACGAAGCCGGTCAGTACCGAGACCGGAATCGAAATGTTTCCCAGCACGATGACTGTCGCGATGGCTGCCGACAGCCGTCGCCAGCGATTGTGATGGTCCTGGTTGACGCCCAGCGTCTGCAGCGAACTCCAAATGCCGTGGTAGAGGTGCAACCCCACGACGATGACGGCTACGATGTAGGCCGCGGAGACGCCCAGGGATTGAAACGCCGAGACCAGGTTGTGGTAGGCGTCACCGGGAATGAAGTCCGCATGTGCGGTGCCCCACGTGAGATTCATCAGGTGAAAGAGGACGAAGACCAGAATGACCACGCCGCCCCACCGCATCGTGCGGGAGACATAGCTGTCTTCGAGGTGGACGGGGCGCTGATAATTCTTGGGTCGGGCCGCCCGCGCCTGGAGCCAGAGTTGGATGGCCGCCGTTACGTGGAGGAGAAGTGCCACAAGGATCACGGTACGGAACGCCCAGAGAAACCATGAGTGCCCCAACGCCGGGGCGCCGATCTCCCGCAAGAACTCCGCGTAGGCGTTGAAGTGTTCCGCCCCCAAGTAGACCTTGAGGTTGCCTGCCAGGTGGCCGGCGACGTACCCGAAGAACATCAGGCCGGTCACACCCATCACCGCCTTCTTCCCCACCGAACTGCGGTACAGTTGAAATACTCGCAGCATGTTCCTATCCGATCTCGCGCACCCCGGCCGCCGGCCGGTGCCGCGCGTTCAGATGCTTGAGATGTGCTCAGGAGATTGAGCCGCGGCGCTGAAAGACGCCGCGGCTCTGACCGCCTCTCTCCCCTGCTACTACAGGTTGACTTCCGCTATCGTGGAACGGACGTGGTCGGCCGACTTGGCCAGGGCGGCCTGCTCGTCGGCACTGAGCTCGACTTCCACGATCTGTTCCAGGCCCCCGGCACCCAGCTTGCACGGCACGCCGAGGTAGATGCCCTCGAAGCCGAACTCGCCTTCGAGCCAGGCGGCGCACGGGAGAATCCGCTTCTTGTCCTTCACAATGGCTTCCGCCATCTGCACGGCCGCGGCTGATGGTGCGTAGTACGCCGAGCCGGTTTTCAGATAGCCGACGATCTCCGCTCCGCCCTTCCGTGTCCGATCTACGATGGCTTCCAGCTTGTTCCCGTTGATCAGTTGCGTCACGGGAATCCCGGACACCGTCGTGTAGGAGATGAGCGGAACCATGGTGTCGCCGTGGCCGCCCAAAACCATCGCCTGGATGTCCTCGACGGATATGTCGAGAGCCTCGGCGAGGAAGCTCCGGTACCGCGCAGTGTCCAGCACACCCGCCATGCCGATGACCCTCTCCCTCGGGAAGCCTGTCACTTCCTTCATGACCCACGACATGACGTCGAGAGGATTCGACACCATGATGACGATGGCATTGGGTGAGCTCTTCTTGATTTCCTTCCCCACCGACGACACGATCTCCACGTTCGTCCGCAAAAGATCGTCTCGACTCATGCCCGGCTTGCGAGCGATTCCCGCCGTGACAATAAACATGTCGCTTCCGGTTGCGGCGCCGTAATCGTTGGCACCGGTCACCCGCGAGTCGAATCCCTCGATGGGCGCCGACTCCCACTGATCCAGTCCTTTCCCCTGGGGAATTCCTTCGATGATGTCGATGAGCACGATCTCTCGTGCCAGCTCTTTTTCGGCAAGGCGCTGCGCGGTTACTTCGCCCACGTGCCCTGCACCTACTACCGTGATTTTGTTCATTGGAAGGTTCCGATGGACTTCTTTAAGGTTCGTTGAAGGAGTTTTCGAGATCCAAGCCGATCTGTCGGACACCTTCATAGAGGACGATCCCGACGGCCGTGGCGAGATTCAAATTGCGGATACCGTCCCGCATGGGGATGCGGAACAAGCGGTCCGGATGCTTCTCACGAATCCGCTGCGGCATGCCCTCGGTCTCGTTACCGAATACGAGTACAGAGTTCTCGGCGAAAGGTGCCTCGATGTAGGACCGCTCGCCGTGCGCAGAGAAATATATACAGCGGTCACGCGAAACTGCGGCCCGAAATGCGCGCCAGTACGGGTGGATCCACAAATCGACCTCATCCCAATAGTCGAGGCCGGCACGCTGAAGCTGGTCATCGTCGAGGGAGAACCCCATGTCGCCAACCACGTGCAGTGCCGTCCCGCTGGCGGCGCACAGGCGGGCGATGTTCCCCATGTTGGGGGGAATGCGAGGTTCGATTAAGACGACGGAAAGACCCATTCGTGCTTGAGATGCGTCAGCTGGGAGTCGGTTCGGCGTCCCTTTCCGGCTGATCGTTATTGCGCCACGCCTCTGTTCCGTCCGTGAAGATCTCCTTCTTCCACACGGGGAGGCGCTTCTTGGCCTCTTCGATGGTGTGCCGGCACGCCGCGAATGCCTCGGCGCGGTGAGGGGCGGCAGCCACCACCGCAATACTGGGTTCTCCCGCGGGCACGAGACCGATCCGGTGAGCCCCAACCACACGGACGCCTGGCCACTGTGCGGCCGCCTCCTCGACGATCTTGGCGAATTCCGTCTCGACCATGTCCTGGTACGCCGAGTAGTCGATGGCATCGACTGGGCCGTCGTCCTCACCTCGGCGAACCGAGCCGAGGAACATGGCCGTACCCCCCAACGCCGGGTCCGCGACCTGGCTGAGCAAGGCATGCACGTCAATGGGTCGACGCGTCACGTACTGCATGTCTTATCCGCCGGCGAGCGGGGGCAGTAGCGCCAACTCGTCACCGTCGTGGAGCGGCGCCTCGGCGAGGGCGTGCTCGGAATTGACCGCCACCAAGGGCCGGTCCGGCAGCAGGTGGCCGTTGGGAATGCTCTCCCGTAGACGCTTCACCGCATCACCCACCGTTGCCGGATCCGCCAACTCCACGGTGGTGGTCTCGAGTCCCAGGATCTCCGCGTACCGCGCAAACGCGCGAACGGTCACCGTGACTGTGGTGGAAGAGGAAAGCGCTTCACGGAAGTGCATACAAGGCAAGAATCTACCAGCCGCCCCGCGGCATGTCACCCCTGTCGGGGCGTGCCGTGGGTCGGGTGGATGATGGCGGTGTAGTGGGGCCTGTTACTGGGCGGAAATGATGTTCGCCTGCTCGACGTGGTCCTCGTTTTCGGCCACGACGGCGCGGAGTTCCTTGGACGGTTTGAAAACCGGCACCGGACGCGCCGCGACCTCCACAGGCTCTCCTGTGCGTGGGTTGCGCGCCATGCGTGTCTTGCGATTTCTGATCTTAAAGGTCCCGAATCCCCGGATCTCGATGTTGTGCTGTTCGGACAGCGCTCCTTTGACGGCGTCGAGGAACGCGTCAACAACGCGGGCGCAGTCTTTTTTCGAGATCATGGGGCCCGCCGTTCGGGCAATCGTGGCGGTGACCTTCTCGACGAGATCAGCCTTGGTCATCTACCCCTCGGCAGCTGAAAAAACAGGTGTTTTCGACGGCCCCGGCTGGGGTCGCCGGGGGAGCCATATTAGGAGCTTACCTGTTGACTGTCAAGGGTTTGCAGAAATCTGGCGAAGTGCGATCTGGCGTCATGAGGGCCCGGAGAAGCCTCCGGGTGGTACTGAACCCCGAAAAATGGGAGGTCTCGGTGTTTGAGGCCTTCGACGGTGTGGTCATTGAGGTTAAGGTGGGTCACCTCAAGCTCCTTGGCACATGAGACCCCCTTACTCGTTCCCCTGACTGCAAATCCATGATTTTGGCTTGTAATCAGAACCTTGCCGTCGGCGAGATCCTGGACCGGGTGATTGCCCCCCCGATGCCCGTAGGAGAGCTTTTCGGTCTCCGCCCCGAAGGCCAGGGCCAGAAGCTGGTGTCCAAGACAAATGCCGAAGGTGGGGATGCCTGAGCCGGCCAATTCCCGGATGGGCTGGAACGTGTAATCCACCGCCGAGGGGTCGCCGGGGCCATTCGAGAGGAACAGTCCGTCGGGTTCCAGTTCCCGCACCCTGGCCGCAGACGTCTGGGCGGGGACCACGGTGACCCGACATCCGCTGGACACGAAGATGCGGAGGATGTTCTCCTTGATGCCGAAATCGTAGGCCACGACATGGTGGCGTGCGTCGGGATCTCCCACCGACCGTTCGTGATCGGCTGTGGCCGCCGACGCGAGGTCCAGACCCGCCATGTGGGGGCTTGCGTCCAGCCGAGCCCTGGCCTCGTCACTGGGGTGAGTTCCGGCGCCCACGATGGCGCGCATCGCCCCCTGGGACCGGATGTGCCTGGCGATCTTCCGGGTGTCGAGATCTTCGAGGATCGGGATGCCCTCCCCCGCCAGCCATTCGTCCAGCCCGCCCGACGCCCGCCAATTGGAGTGTCCCCGGGAGAGTTCCCGCACCAGGACGCCCGAGACCTTGGGCTTCCCCGACGCGGACTCCACGTCTTCCGGGTTTATGCCGTAGTTGCCGATCATCGGCGCCGTCATGACCACGATCTGGCCGAGGTACGAGGGATCGGTGAAGACTTCCTGGTAGCCCGTCAGGTTGGTGGTGAAGACGATCTCGCCGGTGGTCAACGAAAAAGGATGGCGGGCGGTCCCTGGGAACCACGTGCCATCCTCGAGAAGTACAAATGCTTGTTCCAGTGGTGTCTTCCCGCTCCTAGTTCCCGGTCGTGTCTTGAAGAATGTTGGACGGCTGCGCCGGAAGGGGCACCGTGACGGGGGTGGGCGCCTCCACCTGACCCTCGAGTATAGATGTTGGCGTGCCGCTGCCGGCACTCATGCCCGAGAGCAGCAGCGACAGGCCGAGGAATATCCCTCCGCACCACCACGACATCTTGGTGAGAATCGTCGTGGCCTGCCGGCCGCCGAAGAACGAATCCGTGGACGCACCGCCGCCCATGGCGGCAAGCCCTCCGCCCTTGCCCGCCTGCAACAGCACCACTGCCGCGAGGAGCAACGAATCCATAACCAGTAGAATGACGAAAAATCTGAACATCTCAATCAACCTCTTCGGGGCCGCAAGATACCGAGCCCCAATTCGTTAGTCAATCGAGCCCCGCACGACAGATTGCCTGCCACGAATCGGGATCGAGGGACGCTCCGCCCACGAGCACACCGTTGATGGCCGGCTCGCCCAGCAGCTCGCCCGCGTTTCCCGGCTTGACGCTTCCCCCGTAGAGCACCGGGACGGTTCCCCGTGCCACGTCCCGCGTCTCGAACCACCCGTGAATGGCGTCGTGGACCGCCGCTGCGTCGTGGGGTGTGGCGTTCTTTCCGGTTCCGATGGCCCAGACCGGCTCGTAGGCCACCACGATTGTTGCCAAAGCAGCGCGGTCGAGATCGTCCAACGCCCCGAGCTGCCGGTGGACCACGTCCAGCGTGTTCCCCGCTTCCCGCTCCTCGAGTCTTTCACCCACGCAGAGGACCGGCACGAGTCCGGCGTCCAGGGCGGCCCGGACCTT
>JBDHHA010000040.1:0-28650 GCA_039589615.1 Gemmatimonadota bacterium | reverse complement strand
CCATTCGTCCTGGAGCTGACGAAGGGACTCGAACCCCCAACCTGCTGATTACAAATCAGCTGCTCTACCAATTGAGCTACGTCAGCCGAGCTGTGCAATTTGCTAGAGTCTATTAGGATAATGACCCGGTGATAACCCGTCAACGCCCCTAAAAATGGCGACTTGCGGACCTCCGGGGTCTAGTCCGACGTCTTCTTCCAGCGGGTCCCTTGGGGGGTGTCCTCGAGGATGATTCCCCGGGCTGTCAACTCGTCCCTTATGGCGTCCGCAGCCGCGAAATCCCTGGATTTTCTGGCGTCTTCACGGGCCTCGATCTGACGCTCCACCCAAGCCGCCTCATCGTGGTCCACCTCTCGCTCCACCGGGGCGATCTGTAAGACCTGGAGCGTCCGGTCCAGGGCTGCCAGGGCCGCCGCCGACTCCGCCGCCGGCCAGGCTCCCTCATCCAGAGCCCGATTGGCCCGGGTCACGAAGGTCGAGACCGCGGCCACCGCCGTCGGGGCGTTGAGGTCGTCGTTCAGTGCCTCCCGGAACTCACGCTCCAGGACTTCCCCGTCCTCGGAGGCGGCGGGATCGGCTCCGGACGCGGCCTCCGCCAGCCGCTTCCGGAGCTCGCCGATGCGCTCGGCCCCCTTCCCGGCCGCCGCCAGGGCCTCGTCGGTGAAGCTGACCTGCTTGCGGTAGTGCTGCTGGAAAAAGAGCATCCGGATCGCAGCCGGATCGACCCCGCCGTCCCGCATGTCATCGACCGTGAGGAAGTTGCCGTGGCGCTTGGCCATCTTCGTCCCACCGATGGTGAGAAACTCCCCATGGACCCAGCAGCGAGCGAAGGGTTTGTCGGTTACGGCCTCTGATTGGGCGATCTCGTTCTCATGGTGAGGGAACATCAAATCCACGGCACCGGCGTGGATGTCCAGGGTCTCGATGCCAAATCGGGTTCTGAGCTGCTCCAACGCCATGGCGGAGCACTCCAGGTGCCAGCCCGGCCGGCCCCGCCCAAAGGGAGCATCCCAGGCGGCCCCCACCTCTTCGTCTTCCCGGGTGGCGGCCTTCCACAGGGCAAAATCCCTAACGTCTTCCTTAGAGTAATCGTCGCTGTCCACCCGGGCGCCGGCCTTGAGCTCCCGCTTGTCGAGGCGGGACAGGCGCCCGTACTCCCCGAACTTGTCCACACCGAAGTACACCGAGCTGTCTTCCGCCTTGTAGGCGACGCCCCGGTCCAGCAGATCCTGCACGAGCTGGATCATGGCGGGGATCGTCCCCGTGGCCCGGGGATAGACGTGGGCCGGTTGGATGCGGAGGTAATCCCGGTCCGCGAAGAACGCCTCGGTAAACGGCGCGGTGTGCACGGTGACCGTCTTCCCCGCCTTGTGGGCCTCGGCGATGATCCGGTCGTCCACGTCGGTGAGGTTCATGACCTGGAAGACGTCGTATCCCAGATACTCCAGGTACCGCCGCAGCAGGTCCTGGGAGAGGAACGTGCGGAAGTTCCCGATGTGGGCGTAGTTCCACACCGTCGGGCCGCACGTGTAGATGGTGACCCTGGGTGGCGCCAGAGGCTCGAAGGGCTCGACGCTCCTCGTGAGCGTGTTGTAGAGGCGCAGGCTCATGGTGCAGGAAGGTAGCAGGGGCCGGCGCGGGTCTACCACCCCACGTACGGAGCCGAAAAAAGGGCGGCCGACCTCACGGTCCGCCGCCCTTGGCGAGATCCTCCCGGAGAGCGCTAGGCTTCCGCCTCCTCCTCCCCCTCATCGTCCTTCACGATCTCAGCATCGTGCACGTCGTCGTCGCCATCGGTGAGCTGCAACGGCTCGTCGGCTTCCCCGGCGCCGAGGAGCCCCATCTGTTTCTTGAGCTCGAGGAGCTGCTGGTCGGCGCTCCCGTCGAACTCCAACGCCTCGAACTCCTGCTGCAGGTTGTCTCCGGTGAGCTCTTCGGAGAGTTCCGCCGCGGCCAATTGCTTGCGCTCCACTTCCTCGATCTTCGCCGCCATCCGCTCGAAGTGGTCGAAGGCACTCTGGTCGGACATCGACGACATCGTCCGCTGAATGCGCTGGGTCGCTTCCGCCCGCTTCTGCCGGGCGATGAGGAGGTTCTTCTTGCGCTTGGCCTCTTCGATCTTGTCGTTCAGGCTCCGCAATGACGCTTTGAGTGACTCGGTCTCCGCCTTCTGCCGCAGCCACGTCTCGTGCATCGCCTGGGCGGCCTGCATGTGCTCGTTCTGGCGCATCAACGCCTGCTTGGCCAGGTCGTCCCGACCCTGCTGCACCCCGAGCATCGCGCGCCGCTGCCACTCCTCGGCCTGCTTTTTTTCCTTCTCGACCTGTGCGTGCAGCTTCTTCTCGTCCGCGATCGCGGAAGCCACTTCCTGCTTGGCCTTCGCCAGCTGGCTCCGCATGTCGGTGATCAGCTGGTTGAGCACCTTTTCCGGGTTTTCCGCCCGACTGATCAGATCGTTGATGTTCGATTTGAGCAGCGTCCCCAGGCGATCAAAGATCCCCATAACCCTTACTCCTGAAACGGCGCGAGGGCCGACATGTGCGAAGCCAACGCCATGGTTATCGAATCCACACTTGCTTGGAACTCGTTGAAATCGAGATTCTCGAGCTGCAGCGCGTCCGTGAGGACGATCTGCGCTCCCTCAATGCCGTAGGAACCGTGCACCAGCCCCTCGGCATTGAATTCCAACAGTTTCTGCATGAGCTCATTGCGGTTCGGTCCGGCCGCGGGCAGATCCATCACCTTCACCCGGTACACGACCACGGGAGGGTCGTAACTCACCACGATGGGGGCGTCGTCCTCCCCCGGGGTGAGGACCCAGATGCCGGTTTCGACCTCCTCACTACTTATGCTGTCGTCCAGCCGGCCGATGAAACTCTCGAGGTCATCGCGACTCGCCATTCCTTGCCTCCGAGCTAAGAGCCTTCAACCTCCGAAACACCTCGTGAGCCACCACGAGCTACGGGCTCTGTCAGCCTAACCTCCCCGAGGGGCTCCGTGCAACCGAGTGCCGCAGGATTGGCAGGCTCGGGACGGCTTGAGGTTGTTCCGGTAATTCGGGATCCTGAGCAGTACTACGCCGGTCGTGGTTCAATGTTTCAATTTTGAACGTCAGGAGAATCGGGGAGTCGCTCCTGCCCTTCGTTGCGGGCCAGGAGCCGCTCCGTAAAGTCAACTCGCTCTTGGAGTTCGCCCACTTCGTGCCGCAGGCCCTCCACCTCCTCCAACAGGGCTTCCTGGCCCTCCTGGAGATACCTCACCCGCTCGTCGCCTCCGCCGCCTGGTCCCTTGCCCCGGATTCGGTCCCCGATGGCCCTCCCGATGGGCGAGATGGCCAGGAGGAAGGCGGCACCGCCACCAAAAATGAAGAATACGGCGAGTTCTTCTTCCATTCAGTCCGCCTTGCCTTCCTTAAGGCTCTGCACGAAGCTGGTTCCGTTTGCCCTCGGTGAGCATCCGCTCCGCGAAATCCAGCCGTTCCTCCATGTCCGCCATCCGGTCCCGCAACTCTTCGGACCCCTCCAGCCGAGAACGAAGGTCCTCCAGCTCCGCCAGCACCTGCTCCGACCCTTCTCCACCTTGCTGGGCCTTCAGCTTCCGAGCCAGATGCCCACTGATGGTGCGGAGGGCCCCGAAGCCGAGTAGGGTCACCGAAATGATGGACGTCATGGCAATGATAAAGACTTCATCCGGCATGTCACCGATCTCCAGGAAGATGCTGTACGCCGCCTTCGTTCGATCGGGCCAGCAGCCGCTCCGCAAAGTCGAGCCGGTCCTCCAACTCCTCGACACGCCCCTGCTCCCGCTCCAACGCCTCGATCCTGGCGTGGAGGTCGGCGATCTCTCCCTGCAGTTCCGCGTCCCCCCCACGGGAACCCCTACGGTCGATGACATGTCGTACCGTCTTGAAGAAGCCGATGCTGATGATCACACCGGTTGCCATGCCGGCCAACGGGACGATGATCATAGCAAAATCCACGGCGGCGCCTCCAGTTCGGACCCGGGTCCTTCCTCCGTACGACGGAACAGCCGGGAGGTGTCAGAGCGGACATTCAATGTACATGGTGGCTCGACAATACGCCTCACGAGTGGCGCGACAACACCTTCTTGAGAAACCCACCCGTGTGTGAACCCTTCACCTTGGCCACCGCTTCCGGCGTTCCCTCGGCGACGACATACCCTCCCTTTTCTCCTCCCTCGACCCCCAGATCGATCACCCAGTCCGCGGTCTTGACGACATCCAGATTGTGCTCGATGACGACCACCGTGTTGCCCTTGTCTACCAGACGGTGCAGCACGTTCAGCAGGAGACGCACGTCCTCGAAATGCAGACCCGTGGTCGGCTCGTCGAGAATGTAGAGGGTCCGCCCCGTATCGCGTTTGCTCAACTCGGTGGCGAGCTTGACCCGCTGTGCTTCACCGCCCGACAGGGTGGTGGCGCTCTGTCCCAAGTGCACGTACCCCAACCCCACGTCGTTCAGGATCTCGAGCTTCGCCCTGATCCGAGGCTGGTTCTCGAAGAATTCCAGCGCATCGGCCACGGTCATCTCCAGAACGTCCGCAATCGACTTGCCCCGGTACCGTACATCCAGGGTTTCACGATTGTAGCGGCGCCCTTGGCACACCTCGCACTGCACGTAGACGTCGGGGAGGAAGTGCATCTCGATCTTCACCAATCCGTCGCCCTGGCAGGACTCGCATCGGCCGCCCTTGACGTTGAAGGAAAACCGTCCCGGTCCGTAGCCGCGGATCTTCGATTCACCGAGCTGGGCGTACAGCTCGCGGATCGGGGTGAATAGCCCCGTGTAGGTGGCCGGGTTCGACCGCGGTGTTCGGCCGATGGGACTCTGGTCGATGTCCAGCACCTTGTCGAGTTGGTCGAGCCCCTCGATGGTGTCATGATCCCCCGGCAGCACCTTGCTGCGGTAGTAGTGCCGGGCGAGAGCCCGGTACAGCGTGTCGGTGACGAGCGTGGATTTTCCGGAGCCCGACACCCCGGTGACCGCCACGAAGGCCCCCAGGGGAACGTCCACATCCAGATTCTTGAGATTGTGTTCGCGGGCACCCCGGACGGTGAGGCGCCGCCGCGGGCCCGATCCTCTCCGGGCCGACGGGATCGCAATGCGCAACTCGCCCCGGAGGTAGCGGGCGGTGAGGGACGTCTTGTGCTCGAGAACGTCCGCCAACGTGCCGGCGACCACCACCTCTCCCCCGTCCCGTCCCGCCCTGGGGCCCAGGTCCACGAGATAATCCGCGGTCCGGATGGTCTCCTCGTCGTGCTCCACGACGATCACCGTGTTGCCGAGGTCCCGGAGGCCGGTGAGGGTACGCAGCAGTCGCTTGTTGTCCCGTGGATGGAGACCGATGGACGGCTCATCGAGGATGTAGAGCACCCCGACGAGCCGGCTGCCGATCTGGGTGGCCAACCGGATTCGCTGGGCCTCACCCCCGGACAGGGACGACGCCGAGCGGCCCAGGGTGAGATATCCCAAGCCCACGTCCAGCAGAAAGTGGAGGCGGTCGGTGACCTCCTTGAGAATGGGTCCCGCGATGTCCGCGTCGACCCCATCGGCCCCGGCCCCTCCGTTCGCACTAGTCCCCGAGCCCCGAAGCGGAACCGCATCGAAGAACGCCAGGGCGCTGTCCACGGACTCGTCCAACACGTCTCCGATACTGCGCCCGTGGACCGTGACGCACAGACTCGCCTGCTTGAGCCGACTCCCGTGACACACGGAGCACGGCTGCTCGGTCATGTACTCGCCGAGCTGGGTGCGCACCGCGTCCGACGAGGTCTCTTGATAGCGTCGCTCGACGTTCTTGAGGATGCCCTCCCACTCCGTCCGGTACGTCCCCTTGGACTGCCCGCTGCCGTAGCGGAAGTCGAACTCCCTCCCGGGAGCGCCGTGCAGCAGCGCCTTCCGGACCCGCGCCGTGTATCTCCCCCACGGCTTGGCCGGATCGAAGCCCAGGGCCTTGGCCAACGCCGGGATGACGTTCTTGCGGAGGTAGCCCGACGGCTCGCCCCAGGGCAGCACGACGCCTTCGAGGATGGAGATCGATGGATCCGCCAGCACCAGCTCCTGGCTCACGACGCGCCGGGTTCCGAGCCCGCCGCACTCTTCACAGGCCCCGAACGGGGAATTGAACGAAAACTGCCTGGGCTCGAGCTCGGCCAGCGAGTAACCGCACTGGGCGCAGGCAAACTGCTCCGAGTAGAGTACCGACCGCACGGCGCCGCGGCCGGTGCTGCCAAAGCGGATGACCTCCACCAGTCCGTCCGCCGACCGGAGGGCCGTCTCGATGGAATCGTGGAGGCGACTGCGGTCTTCGCTCCGCACCACCAGCCGGTCGACGATCAGGCCGATGTCGTGTGCCTGCCGCCGGTTGAGCCGCGGCGGCGATGACAGATCGTACATCTCGCCGTCCACCCGAACCCGCACGAACCCCTGCTTGAGCGCACCCTCGAACAGGTCCCGGAACTCACCCTTCCGGCCCCGGACCAGGGGCGCAACCACCTCGATCTTGGTCCCCTTCGGCCATGCCAACACGGCAGCGGCGATCTGGGAGGGGCTCTGTCGCCGAATGGGAGACCCGTCGTTGGGGCAGTGTGGCGTGCCGGCACGAGCCCAGAGGAGACGTAGGTAGTCGTAGATCTCGGTAACCGTACCCACCGTGGAGCGGGGATTGTGCCCGCCGGCCTTCTGCTCGATGGAAATCGCCGGTGAGAGCCCTTCGATGACGTCGACGTCCGGTTTCTCCATGAGCCCCAGGAACTGGCGAGCGTAGGCCGACAGGGACTCGACGTATCGACGTTGTCCCTCGGCATAGATGGTGTCGAACGCCAAGGAGGATTTCCCGGAGCCGGAGAGCCCGGTGACGACCGTGAGGCGGTTGCGTGGGATCTCGACGGAGATGTTCCGCAGATTGTGGACCCGGGCTCCCCGAACGACGAGCTGCTCTTTTGCCATAGCCTGTGAAGCTAGGCGAGAAGCGAATCAGCGGTCAACCGTCCCACCCACTCTGGATTCTTGCAATCGAGCCAAGGGTTCCGTACCTTGGGTCCCCCGACGTATCGCTAATCATTAATAGAACGACGCAGGGAAGATCCAACGCCGCATGCCGGGAGAGATCCCCAGTCCGAGTGCTCACCTGGTCGTATTGACGACGGTCGGCGGCGAAGCCGAGGCCCGCAAGCTCATTCGAGGGCTGGTTGACGAGCGGGTCGTCGCCTGCGGGACGATGGTCGGGGCAACCTCGATCTTTCGCTGGGAAGGCGCGGTCAACGAGGAGTCGGAGACACTGGTCATCCTGAAGACCAGGCGGGAACGCTGGCACGATCTCGAGGCCGCAGTAAAACGCCGACATCCTTACGCCGTACCGGAGCTGTTGGCCCTCCCCGTGGAAGCCGGGCTGGACGCCTATCTCAACTGGGTAAACAGAGAGACTGCCACCGCGGAGGCGCGCGAGGGATGAAGCGAACGGCACAGCACCGCCGATACCGTCGTCGGAAGGCCGTGGAACAGGCCAACCGTCAGAGCCACCCAGCCGCGGTGGCCGAGCCCCCACCCACTTCCACGGTCCCTCCGGAGGATCCCATCGTGGGGATGATCAACAGTCACGAATCCGAAAGAATCGATCTACCTTTCGAGATCGCTCAAGACAACGAGGTTGTGGTGGCAAGCGACGAAGCACACGGCGAGGCGACGAGCGAGCCCACCGGCCCCGGTGACGAGCTCCCGGGAGGCGAGGCGGCCGTCGACTCGGAAACCGCCGGTCCGGAGGCCAAGCACGATGCCGTGCCGGGGGAGCCCTCGGCGGAGGACCTGCTGTACAACGCCGCCCGGGAGGCACACGCCCAAGGAGAGCACCGGCGGGCAATTGCCATCTACCGTGAGCTGCTGAGCATCGTGCCCCACCACGTCAAAGCCCGCAACAACCTCGCCTTGCTGCTGGACCTGAGTGGGGATCACGAGGAGGCCCTCCACGAGTTGAGGCTCTGCCTCAACTCGGAGCCAAACAACCCGCAGGTTCTGGTGAATCGTGGCGGTGTGCTCGGGGCCCTGGGCCGTTACGGTGAGGCCGAGTCGGATCTGCGCCGAGCCCTCGAGTTCGACACGACCAACGCCGAGGCCTACTTCAACCTCGGCCTCCTCATGTCGCGTAGAGGCCTGTGGACGGATGCGCTTCCCCACCTGCGGCGATCCATCGAGCTCGATTCGAGTCGAGCCACCGCCTACACGTACTTGGGGGACGCGCTGAACCACGTGGACGACCTCGACGGAGCCCTTCAGGCATACCAGCGGTCCGTGGAGCTGGTCCCCAATAACGGGAAGGCCTTCTACGGCCTGGGGATCATCTACGACCGCATGAACCGGCCCGAGGAAGCCCAACAGATGTACCGCCGCTCCCGGGACCTCGCCGGCAGGTGATTCATGTGGTGGTCGACGACCTCGCGTCCGTTGAGTCGGACGCGGTGGTTCGACCTGCCACGGATAAGCTGGAACCCACCAGTCCATCCCTGCGGCAGCTAGAGCGGATCGGCGGACCCCGATTCCACCAGCAACTCGAGACCAGAGCCCCCCTCGTCGTGGGGGCCGCCACGGTGACCTCCGGCGGTGACCTCCCCTCGGAATTCGTCATTCACGCTGTCATACGCAGTGTGTCGGAAGCCGTGTCCCGAACCGGTGTCCAACGTGCACTGATCAGCGCCCTCCAGCAGGCCACCGCGTGGCAGTTTCGGGCGGTGGCCATCCCGCCGATAGGCATCGGCCCGGGGAACCTCGCACTGGAGGACGCAGCCGAGATCATATGTGACGTGCTGCACAGCCATTTGCCCGCCCAGGGGTTTCCTTCTGAGGTCACGATCGTCGTGGAGACGGAAGAGGATAAGACCGTGTTCGAAAACTTGTTGCGCAGGAGGGAGCAGTGAACCGGAAGGCCGCCGCCGCGGCAATCCTGGTGGCCTGGGTCGCCACCCTCGGCTGGCTGCTCTCGCGCCAGGCCCAGTCGGGCGCTACCACCGTGCTCGACGACGCCGCTCGTACGGTGGAACCAGGGGCCCTGTACTACACGGTGTCGATGGGCGGCGTGCCGATCGGCTTCGCGTCGAATATGGTGGACACCGTTCCGGAGGGGCTCCTCGTCGAGGACCGTCTCTCGCTGGAGATCCCGGCGCTCGGCACGATGCAGCGGGTGGACGCCCACACCTCGGCGCGGCTCACCAATAGCCTGCGGCTTCAGAATTTCGTCGCCAGCCTGATCGGCGACGCCGGCAGGTTCACGGCATCAGGGGAGGTGTCGGGCGACACGGTGCTCAACATCGAGTTCGAGAGCGCCGACAGTCGCCAGCAGATCCGTGTACCCCTCGGCGAGCCGGTGATCTTGCCCATCTACATGCCGCTCAGCCTCGTCTTCGGCGGTGAGCCCGAGATCGGCAAGAGCTATTCCCTCCGGACGTTCGACCCGCTGCTGCTCAAACACAGCGACGTGGCAGTGGAAATCGTCAACGATTCAATCTTGTTCGTCCCGGACAGTGCGAGGTTCGACTCGACGGCAGGGGCCTGGGTCGCCGCACGCTGGGACACGGTCCCCGCGTGGAGGGTGGAGCAGAAGGTGAACGGCGTGTCGGTCGATGCGTGGATCGACCACCTCGGCCGGATCGTCAGCGCGTCCTCGCCGCTGGGCCTCACGATCGAGCGGTCCGCGTTCGAGTTGGCATTCAACAACTTCAGGAATCGGGACCGGAATGCCGCCATCGCCGGGTTCGCAGCGGGGGACATCATTCAGCAAACCGCGATCGCCTCGAATGTCGACGTGTCGGCGGAGCGTGGCGAGCTGCGCGTGGTCCTCGGCGGCATCGAAACCGAGGGATTCGACCTCGTCGGAGGGCGGCAGCGCCTGGCCGGAGACACGCTCATCGTGTCGAAGGAGGATCTGGCCCAACTCCCCGAGCGGAGATGGCGCCTCCGGCCGACCAACCCGCGGCGGGGGTACACGTACTCGGATCCGGCGCTCTATCGCTATGTCACGCCGGAGCCTCTCGTACAGTCCCAAGACGCGCGCATTCAAGCACAGGCGCGTCAAGTCGTGGATGGAAACCGCGATCCGGTGGCCGCAACCCGCCTACTGAACGACTGGGTATACCGGGAGCTCACCAAGGAGATCACCATCAGCGTGCCCAGCGCCTTGGAGGTCCTCGAGACCCGACGCGGCGACTGCAACGAGCACACCATTCTGTTCGTCGCCATGGCCCGAGCCATAGGGCTGCCGGCACGAACCGCCGCGGGACTCGTCTACGCCCGGGGCAGCTTCTACTATCACGCGTGGCCCGAAGTCTTCCTCGGCGAGTGGGTGGCCGTGGATCCGACCTTCGGGCAGTTTCCAGCCGATGCGTCACATCTCCGTTTCACCATCGGTGGCTTGGCCCGCCAAGCCGAGCTCATTCGCCTGATCGGACGACTGTCGCTCGACATCGTCGACACCGGAGGTCGTCCATGATTCGACTGGAGGGGCTCACCAAGAGCTACGGCAGTTTTGTGGCGGTCAACAACATCGACCTCCACGTGCCGCGCGGGCAGCTGTTCGGCTTCCTGGGACCGAACGGCGCCGGCAAAACGACCACCCTGCGCATGATCGCCGGCATCATGCGGCCCACGGCGGGACGCATTTGGCTGGGCGGCGACGACGTGATCGCCGATCCCATGCCGGCCAAGGCCCGGCTGGGCTTCATCCCGGACCGTCCCTTCGTGTACGATAAACTCACCGGGGCCGAGTTTCTGCGATTCGTGGCCGGGCTCTATCACCAGGATGGCGAGGTCGTGGAAAAACGCATTGACGAGCTGCTCGAGGTATTCGAGCTGTCACTGTGGAAGCACGAGCTGGTCGAGTCGTACAGCCACGGCATGCGCCAGAAATTGATCATCTCCAGCGCACTGATCCACCGACCCGAGTGCATCGTTGTGGACGAGCCGATGGTGGGTCTCGACCCCAAGGCCGCGCGTCTGCTCAAGGACATTTTCCGGCAGTTCGTCGACCGGGGCGGCACCGTCCTCATGAGCACGCACACACTGGAGGTGGCGGAGGCGATGTGTGACCGCATAGCGATCATCCAGAAGGGGATCATCGTCACCCGGGGAACCATGGCCGAGCTGCGGGACCAGACGTCCGCCGGCGATGCGACGCTCGAGGAGTTGTTCTTGAAGCTCACCGGCGGAGCCGCAATGCGGGAGCTCACGGCGGTACTGGAGGATTAGGGTGGGAACGTCGGCCCTCACGGTGATCATCTCTCCCAAGTGGCGCACCGCCCTCGCCAGGACGCGGTCGGCGCAGCAGGGCCGCGGGAGTCGCGCCCTTCTCCTCGGGACCGTCGGCCTCATCTTCTGGCTGATCATCTTCGGCGTGCTGTTCCGTGTGCTGCGTTACTTCCGGGGCGTGGAAGAGATCGGCCCGCTCCTCGCCGGCAAACTGCTGGGCCTCGTGTTGTTGTCGTTTCTGGGCATCCTGCTGCTCTCCAACGTCATCACGGCCCTCTCCTCGTTCTTCCTCGCCAAGGACCTCGACCTCCTGGCGTCTACCCCCGTGGACTGGCTGCACCTGTATCTCGCCAAACTCGGCGAGACGTTGATCCACAGCTCATGGATGGTGGGACTCATGGCCGTGCCCATCTTTGCCGCCTACGGGGTGGTGTACGATGGTGGACTGCTATTCGGACCATACGCGGTGGCGGTGTTCCTTCCACTGTTGATCATCCCCACGGTCATCGGGAGTGCCATCACCCTCACGCTGGTCAACGTGTTTCCCGCCAGGCGCACGCGGGACATTCTCTCGATCATCACCATCGGCGCGGCCGGCGGCTTGGTGCTGCTGTTCCGCATCATCCGGCCCGAGCAGCTCGCCCGTCCTGAGGGGTTCCAGAGCCTGCTGGATTTCATCACGTTGTTGCGCACGCCGACGTCCCCGCTGCTCCCCAGCGAGTGGGCGACCAACAGCTTCATGGGGTATCTCGTGGGGCCGCTCGATGTTCTCCCTATCCTTCTCCTCTGGAGCACGGCGGCGGCGTTCGTCGTGCTCGGTGCGCTGCTCCATCGCGGGCTCTACCCCACCGGGTTTACCAAGGCACAGGAAGGGGCCGAACGCTTCGTCAAGGGATGGGTGTGGCAGGCACTCCTCTACCCGCTGGTGCGACCGCTCACCGTGTCCAAGCGTGAGTTCATCATCAAGGACCTGAAGCTGTTTTTCCGGGATACGACCCAGTGGAGCCAGCTCATCCTCCTGGGCGTCCTCGTCGTGATCTACCTGTTCAACATCCGCGCGTTGCCGCTGTTCCGGGGTGAGCAGGTGCCGTTCTTGCTGGTGAACGTCATTTCGTTTCTGAATCTGGGCCTGGCCGGGTTTGTTTTGGCATCCATCGCCGCGCGATTCATCTTCCCGTCGATCTCCCTCGAGGGACGCCAAATGTGGCTGCTCCGGTCGAGCCCTCTCGACCTGCGGGCCCTGTTGTGGTCCAAGTACTGGATCGGCACCGTCCCGTTGTTGGTCCTGGCCCTGATCATCACGATCTTCACCAACATTCTGCTGCGCGCAACGCCGTTCATGATGGTGCTGAGTGTGGCCACGATCGTGCTCCTCACGCTGGCCATCGCCGCCCTTGCCCTCGGGTTCGGTGCCCTCTATCCCCAGTTTGAGACGGAAAACGCCGCGCAGATCCCCACGTCGTTCGGCGGGTTGGTGTTCATGATGACCACCATTGCCCTGGTGGCCGGCGTCATCGTGCTCGAGGCCGTTCCCATGTACGGGTACACGAGCGCCGTCTTCCGCGGGGAGGAGGTGCAGGTTACGACTCCGATGATCTTGGCGCTCACCGGCGTGGTGCTGCTCTGTGTGGCTGCCACCGCGATACCCCTCAGGATCGGCTTGCGCCGCATGGAGGAGTTCGAGTTTTAAAAAAAGGGCGGCTCGAAAGAGCCGCCCTTCCTGATTTTCCGGAGCGTGCTATCAGTCGACCGTTGCCACGTCGGTTTCACCGACACGGTACGGCAAACCCCAGATGTTCGCCCGGTACTCTCCCTCGGCTTCGAACGACCCGGAATCCAACGCATCGACCATCACGAACTCGCGGCCCGCGTGCCGAACCACCCAGTGCGCCACCCACTCACCCATGTCCTCGCTGTATTCCATCATCACACGCCGCCACCCCACGGCGTCCTCGCGCGCGTGGGCCACATGCAAGAATACGTATGTGTGGTTCTCTTCCAGGTTCGTCGTGTTCGCCACATTGGCAAAAACCGACACCTCATCCCCCACGTTCAGCAGCGCCACCCCACCCCGCTCGATGGGAAGCCGCTCGGACGGATCGATGATGTCGAGCACCGTTTCCCCATTCACGACAATCCGCACCTGCTCGATATTGACCGTTCGCAGGGCCTCGTCGATCGCCCGGAACTCCTTCGGGCTGATCTCCAACAACCCCCAGCGCGTCCGTCGCCCCGTGCGATGGTTGACGCGGTCCTCCGCCAACCGCTCCAGCAGGGCGGTCTGGGTGAGCTGCTCGTTCAACGGCTTCGAGGAAATCGAGCCATCGTCCAACCGTACGAGGAACTCACCCTCGAAGCCCACCGTCTTGGTGACCGTGGCGGTTCCGGCTTCGCGGTCGAAGATCACCTCGACCACCCGGCTCACCGGCAACCCGCGGCGGCGTCCCCACACGCGCGGAGCGGCGTCACCCTCGAGGTAGGCCACGACGTGCTCGCTAACGCCCTCCGCCCCAAACCCGTCACTAAAGAATCCCGACTCCTCCAATGTCGCTAGGATGTCCTCCCGATCCTCCTCAGAAACGTCTCCCGGCCCCAAACTGTCGATGCACGCCCCCAGCAGCAGGGCGCTCAACGCCAGCGCCGGCGTCAAATATCTCTTCATGATGCACTCCTCTAATGTCGATGTCATGGTCAGCGTCCCGTGCGGGCTCGAATCCGACCCCACCGCAGCGTGTGACCTAGATCACAAACGGGTCACCACTGCCTCGACGACTGACGGGGCACCATAGTATCACCATTCCTCATGGGGGGTCTGTGATTGGTACGAGTGGACCGACGTGCTACAGATCACGCATCGTCCGGCCACGTGGAAGGGGCCGCCGCCCCGGGGCCTCAGGGGCGGCCACCAAGAGAAGCGACCACCGCGATCGCGATCAGACTGTGGGGGCCGCCTCCGAGAGCTGGGCGCCGCACTCGCCGCAGAATTTCGTCCCCGGGGCGTGCTCGGCGCCACAACCCCAGCAACGCGGTGAGCCGTTCGCTTCGACCAGTGATCTCCCGCAGTTGGAGCAGAACACCGATCCCGGCTCGAGGGCCTCCCGGCACGTGGGACACGCGTCGGACCGCTGCGCCTTGGCTTGCGCGATGAGGGCCTCGGCGTCGGAGGACGCGCCGCCGGAAACCGGAGCCCCGGCGGCGTCGGCCTTCTCGACCTCGATGGCACGAAGCGCCGACTGCGAGTACTTCTGCTTGAGAGACGCGTAGTCGACCTCCGACAGCTTTCCGGTGGCGAGGTCGAATTCGATTTCGCGGAGCGCCAGCAGCGCTCGAATCTTGGCCGACCCGGACTCCTCCACGTCGAAGAAGTCCTCCTCGTCCGCATCGTCAAAGGTACGGGCGCCCGGAGCGGAGGGTCGGAGCAACGGCTCCAGCACCACCGCTAGGACGACGATCGCAATGATGACTCCTGTAACGAGCTCCAACACTTTCTCAACAGCCTTTCGATTTATGTGCAGGGCGGAGGAAGCCTATGCCACCGCCTCTTCCTTCTCGCCCACAAGCTTCACGTTGTAGCCCTCGAGGGCCCGCCGGGGCGAACGCCGCGAAGGCCCGCCACCCGGCCACATGACGATGACACCCCCCACCACCAACAACACGCCACCGTACCAGATCCACCAGACGAGCGGCGTCAGGGTGAACTGATACACAGCCGATTCCGTCCCTTCGGCCACGCCTGCAAACACCACGTATACGTCCTCACGCAGGTCGCTGCGGATACCCGCCTCGGTGGACGGCTGGAAGCTGGCCGTCTCCGAGCCCGGCGGGCAGGGTGCCACCGGAACCGCGCAGCTGAAGTGTTGCCGCTTCTCGCTGCGAATCATCCCGACAGGCTCACCGTCACGGAGAACCTCCACGGTCGCGGCGCTCACGTACCGGTTCACCGCCTTGAAGTTGGAGACGCCCACGTGAGTGAACGTGTACTCATGCCCGAAGGGAGACTGCATCGTCGTGCTCTGACCCGGGTCGAGTGTCGCCCGCAGCTCGACACGGAACGCCGTCCCCGCGAAGCCGACGAAGTAGGTCACAATCGCGAGGTGCACGACGTAGCCGCCATAGCGCCGGCGGTTTCGGCCAATCAGCCGCGCGAGGGCCAGCGCATAGTTCTCCCCGTGCAACCGATGCCGTGCTCCGACGCCGCGCCAAAATTCCTGCAAGACAGCCACGGTAACGAATAGGCCAAGCGCCACCGCCATGCCGGCGTAGAAATCGCCGAACTGCAGGACGATCAAGATCACGGCGCATACGATGGTCGCCGCAACCGGGATCGCAAACTGCCGCCGGAGATTCTTGGGGCTCGCCTTGCGCCAGGCGATGAGTGGCCCTATCCCGGTCAGGGCCAGCAGTGCAATACCGATGGGGAAGTTGACGCGGTTGAAGAACGGTGGTCCGACGGTCACCTGGGTGCCGCGCACCAATTCGGAGATGATGGGGAACATCGTGCCCCACAGCACCGCAAATGCCATCCCCACCAGCAACAGATTGTTGAACAAGAAGCTGGCTTCCCGCGAAACCATGCTTTCGAGATGGCCTTCCGATTCCAACAGCGGCAACCGGGACCAAAACAACCAGACCAGAAAACCCGCCGCGATGATCAGGAATGCGAGGAAGAAGTATCCCAGATTCGACTGGGTGAACGAATGCACGCTGGAAATGATGCCGCTTCGGGTGATGAACGTGCCGAAGATGGACAGCATGAAGCTCAACGCGATCAGGATCACGTTCCACTTCTTCAGCATGTCGCGCTTCTCCTGAATCATCACCGAATGGAGGAACGCCGTCATGGTCAACCACGGCAGGAAGCTGGCGTTCTCCACTGGATCCCACGCCCAATACCCTCCCCAGCCCAACTCCACGTAGGCCCACCACATGCCCAGCGTGATCCCGACCGAGAGGAAGATCCATGACAGGAGCGTCCACTTCCGGATCGCGTGGATCCACGTGGCATCCAACTGCCGCGTCAGCAGCGCCGCCACCGCGAACGCGAACGGTATGGTGATGCTGACGTAACCGAGGTAGAGCATCGGCGGGTGGATGGCCATGCCGGGATTCTGCAGCTGGGGGTTGAGCCCGTTGCCGTCCGCCGGCGTGAACGGAAGCCGTTCGAACGGGTTGGCCGAGAAGAGCATCGCGGCGATGAAGAACAACGTCACCGCGCACGTGACGGCGCCGACGTAGGGCAGCAGGCGCTCGTAACGCCGGGGCGTCAACCACACCGCCGCGGCGGCAAACCCCGTGAGGACGAACGCCCAAAACAGCAGGCTTCCGGCCTGCCCGGCATACCAGGCGGCAAGGGTATACACCGTCGGCAATTGCCGGCTGGTGTACTGCCAGACGTATTCGACGTTGAAATCCCGGTTGACCAACGCCACCAGGAGGGCGAGGGACGCCACCGTCATCACCCCGAAGAGGGCATACACCGTGCGGCTGGCGCTCTGCACCAGCTCCCGCCGACCCGTATGGCCGCCGACGGCGCCGACGGCCGTTCCCCAAATGGCGAGCAGAAAGCCCAAACCGAGGGCCAGTTGTCCGAGTATTGTCATGATGCCTCGCGGCTACCGCCGCTGCTTGCGGTGAGTGTTGTCTTCGTCCGTGCGCCGTGGCTCAGCCACCCTGGGCCGTGGCCTCACGGGCCTCGGTGAGAAACCCATCGATCGATGTCGTGTGCTCCTGGTACTCGGGTCTTCCGGCCGCCATCTCCGAATCGTAGTGGTCGAGGAAGCTTCGGTAAGCCTGGTCGAGCGCCTCGGTATCCTGGCGGACCCGCGCCACGCTCCCCCGGAGCATGGCGGCGAAGAGGTGGCCAGGGAACGCGAGTTCCAGAGAATCGGCCTGGACCAACGCCATCTCGATGGGACCAGCCACGGAGTATACCGTCCCCACGTGGTATCGCGAATCGGCCGTCATCACCGGCAGCGCCGCGTACGCCTCGAGGGCCATGGGACCGAAATTCATCACCCCGCCCTGGTCGCCCCGGGAGTGGGCCCACATGACCGTGTTGAACAGCGTATCGGCCCTCGCCTGTGGCGTGAAGGCGCTGAAGTCCACAGGAGCGGGGCCGGGAGCGATCCCGGCGGCCTGCTGGGCAAGCGGTCGGGCCGCAGAGCCCCACACCGCCGCCGTGAGGGCCACGATCACGGCCACCCCCCCCGCGATGATCCACGGCCTCACCGACGCGGAGACCCCCGAGGGGCCCGGCCCACCGACGGCCGCGCCACACTCCTGGCAGAACCTGGTGCCCGGAGGCAAGGTCGCCTTACAGGAATGGCACGTGGGACTGCCCAATGGAGCCCCACAGTTGTTACAGAATTTCCCCGCCGAAGCACTGCCACAGCTGGGGCACGTCGTCGTGGTCGTGGTTGTCACTTCACCACCTCTTGCATCCGGCTGTCAAAAGGACCCCGCAGATTCACGATGCGACACGGCCAGAGCGACCGTCGGGCACGTCGCCCCACCGCGGTACGGTCCAAAAAACCCAGTTCCAGCATAAAGAACGCCGAAAACCCATGCGGAAAACATGATTCAAATATGAAGAGGACTTAATGATAACTAAATCGCCCCGAGAGCTTGCTCCAGATCGGCGAGGACATCCTCGTAGTGCTCGACCCCGATGGACAACCGCACCATGGAGGGCCCGAAGCCCATGCGTTCCTGGTCGACCGGAGGAACATCGGCGTGGGTCATGGTGGCCGGATGCTCGGCCAGGGATTCGGTTCCGCCCAAGCTCACGGCCAGCTTGACGAGCTGCAGCGCATTGAGGAACCGGAACGCCCCAGCCTCTCCCCCCTCCACCTCGAACGCCACCATGGAACCGGGCCCCAAACACTGGCGGCGGTAGACCGGATACATCTCGTCCTCCTCGTCCATCGAATCGAGGTAATGGACGCGCCGGACCTTGGGATGCTGGTTCAGGTAGTCCACCACATAGCGGGTGTTCTTCATCTGGGCCGTCATCCGCATCTTCAGGGTCTCGAGGCTCCGGAGCAGCAACCACCCGGTCCAGGGGCCGGCCATGGTTCCCATGAAGGTGCGGAGAGACCGCACCTGTTGCATCAGGTCCGACCGTCCAAGACACGCTCCGGCGATGACGTCGCTGTGCCCCCCGATGAACTTCGTGGCGGAGTAGAGCACGAGATCGGCCCCGTGCTTCAGGGGATGCTGCCACAGGGGCCCCAAGAAGGTGTTGTCCACCATCACCACCGGCCCGTCGCCACCCCCGTTCAGCGACCGCGCCAACTCCACGACCTCCCCAATGTCCACGAGGGCGTTGGTGGGGTTGGCGGGCGTTTCGATCAGCACGGCGCTCACCCGCCCCCCGGCGGTGCGACTCCGGATCGATTCCTCCACCTCGGCGATCGGGTGGCCGGCGGTAAAGCCCACAGGGGTGACGTTGAACTCCGGCAGAATACTCCGGAGGAAATGCTCCGACCCGCCGTAGAGGGGCTCGGAGTGCACCACGAAATCTCCGGGACGGACGAAGGTGAAGAGCGCCGTGGTGATGGCGGCCATCCCGCTCTCGAACACCGCGCACGCCTCGGCGTCGTCCCACAGGGTCAACCGGTCCTCCAACACCTCGAGGTCGGGGTTGTTGAGACGGCTGTAGATGAGGCCCAACTGCTCGGTCTTTCCCTGAGCCCGCAATCCGTACGCGACCTCGAAGAAGGCCTTGCCCGCCTCGGCACTCTCGAAAACGAACGTGGATGTTTGGAAGATCGGCGGCTTGAGGGCCCCCTCCGAGAGCATCGGGTCGTACCCGTAGCTCATCATGAGGCTCTCTGGCCGTATCTCTTTGTCGTTGATTTGCCGCGCCTTGTAGTCACGCACGGTGAAACTCCACGGGAAGGACCTACGGGGAACAATAAGGCCCCAGTGCCAGGACGTCACCCCACCTGGGCACTGAGGCCTATCGTCCCATACGACTCAGCCGGCTGGGCGGTGACACATGGTGCAGTGCTCGTTGCCTCTTCCTTCGTGCGTTGCCGGAACGCCGGGGACGTTCGGCATCGTGCCACTGTGACACATCATGCAGTTCTCGCGCCCGGCCGGATCGTGCGCAATGGCCGGCGGGGTGGCGGTCTGGATGCCCGCGTCCGCGGCGTGGCACCAGAGGCACGTCTCGTTTGGCCGTTCTGCATGGCTCTCCGGAACCCCCGGGGCGTTCGGCATCGCACCGCTATGGCACATCAAACAGTTGTCGCGCCCCGCTAAATCATGTGTGACTACAGTCGGCTTGGTTGCCTGTTGGACTGCCCCCACCCCTACCAGGAGAAGCACCCCAATAGACGCACTCACTCGGAGATTACTCATGGTCTTCCTCTTCGGGTTGATGAGAGAATCGAGAGGAGGGCTGCGACTCCTTCGATGGATTCTTGCCGGACGAAAAAGAGCCGCTTGTGATGTACATCACACTCACGACACCGTGTCCGCTACAAACGATACGCAGTTCCTCCGATCTCCGCCATCCTGTCTCGAACGCGCATGTCCTAATACCCCGTAGGGCCCCACCGCGATCCTATTGGTAGCCGAACAGCACCGAGTACACGATGAGGAAGATCAGCGTGAGGCCGACGCCCAGCGCAGCGAAGCCCAGTATCTTCCACCGCAGCTCTTTGTCTTTGTCATACGCCTTGACCAGAAATTGGTCCAGCGTTCCGTCCTGCATCCGCCGTTCGTACTCCCGGGGCTTGTCGCGTTTGAGCTCCTCCAGCGATACTCGGCCAGTGAAGATCACCGTATCCATCGGCAGCTTGTCCAACCGGAAGTGGGTGTTGAAAAAGTGCACCGTGAAGATGAACCCCACCGCCAACAACGCCTCGTCACTGTGGATGATGGTGACCACATTGACCATCCACCCGGGGAGTACCAGCGTGAAGAATTCGGGGAACCACAAGATGAGTCCGGTGGATCCGATGATGAACATCCCCCAGAAGACGGCGAAGTAGTCGAACTTTTCCCAGTACGTGTACCGTCCGTACCTAGGTCGCGGTCCCTTGCCGAAGAACCACTTGATGGAACCGACGAACTCCTTGACGTCCGTCAAGTTGAAGACCGTGGAGTCCCGGCCGAAGATGAACTGCACCCACGTCTTTCCCGACTCCTTCCGCTGGCGCCACACGTCCCACAGATGCACCCCGAACACACCAAAGAGCACCACCGCCGCCGCCCGATGCAGCACCCCGGTGGTCGTGAATCCGCCCAGGACGGCTGAGGCAAATTGGGCCCACCCCATGTAGGAGAACTTCAGCACCATGCCGGTGAGGGCCAGCGTGAAGAAGCTGATCAGCATGTAAAGGTGCAGCCTGCGGTGGAACCGCTTGAACCGCCGGTAGACCTTCTCGCCCGGCGCCGCATGGTGCCGGACCCACACCTCCGGCGTCCGCGCCAATCTCCACAACCAGGCGAGCGTGTGTAACAGCGCAAACGTGAGGGTCCCCACCAGCAGCGCCGTCATCGCCCAGAAGGACCAGAAGAGCAGTGGATATCTGTCCGGATCGTGGTGCGTGGCGTGCGTGAGATACCCGGTGAACCGGACGTTGGCCCCCGGATGGCACGAGGAACACGTCTCGACGATGTTCCGCCGGCTCAGCGTCGACAGCGGCTCCGACGTCGGGAGGATGTTGTGGGTCCCGTGGCAGTCGTAACACTTGGCCGCCGCATCGTCCCCGAGACGCGAGACCTTGCCGTGGTACGTGTCGAAGAACGTCTCCGCCTCGTCCTCATGGCACCTGCCGCACTGGTCCATCATCATGAGGCGGAAATCGTCGCGGTCCGTTCGACTGATGGTATGGGAGGTATGACAGTCGTTGCACGCCGGGTACTCCTGCTCCGGGCTGCCGTTGGCGTACCAGTGGACGCTGTTCTTGAACTCCTCCTCGATCCCGTGGTGGCAGCTGCCGCACGTGTCGGCGACGTTGTCCTCGTGCACCGTGGAGAGGGAATCCGAGGCCGGCAGGGCCCGGTGAGCGCTGTGGCAGTTGGAACACGTCGCGGTCACGACAAGGCCGCTCTCCATCAGGCCCGTGCCGTGGATGCTCATCTCGTAGCTCTGGACGATCTCCGGCTGATTCTCTGCAATCCGGACCGCCGCCACTTCGCCCTGGCGGTGACAGTCGGCGCACAGCTCCGGCACATTCCGCGGGAACGTGGGGGATGCCGGCAGCGCCTTATCCATCTCTTGGTGCTTGCCGTGACAGTCCTGGCACGTCGGGGCATCCGGATCACCCTCGGCGACCAGTTGGCCGTGTGTGCTCTCCTCATACTCGTTGACCGGACCGGCGTGGCACACGCTGCAATCGACACTCGACGCTACCGAGGTCTCGCATGCTCGCACCAACGACGTGGTGACGTCGCTATGACACTGCGCGCATGCGGTCTCCGCATGGTCGGACCTGTCATACATCACTTCGTCGACGTAGAGCGAGACGGTCTCTCCGCCCCGCTCCATGGTCAGCGTGGAGTCACTGTGACAGGATAAACAGTCCTGATTGGCCGCTCCCGCCTCATAAAAGACATTCCGGATCTCATGAGGCGAGTGACACTCCACGCACACCGGGATCTTGTGGGGCTCCGCCTCCCACAATCGCCCTTCGATGACCTGCCGGTGCACGTCCTCGATCCGCGCGTGGCACGTGGTACACGTGGCCGCCACGTTGTCCGGGTGGATGCTCGATCGCGGATCGGTGTGCGGTAACGTGAAGTGCGACGTGTGACACGAGGTGCACACCGCCGTGACGGTCAGCCCCTGCTCGAAGAACCCCGTCCCGTGAATGGAGAGCGAGTAGTTCTCCAGGATGCTGTCCTGGGGGATGTTCCGCTCTCGAGAGACCGGAGTGCCTTCGTGATGGCATTCCCCACAGAGAAACGGGATGTTCGTGATGTTGGTGGGCGACGCCGGATCGGCGTGTGCAGCGATCTCGTGGGTGCCGTGGCAGTCGGCGCATCCGGGCGCGAGGGGGTCCCCGCGGGCTTCGGCCTGCCCGTGGAGCGACTCATCGTGCTGTCGGTTCTGCTCACTGTGGCACAAGGAGCAGTCAACGCGCGTCCGGTCGTCCGGGTGAGGGAACTCCATTCCCTGGTGACACATTACGCATTGGAAACCGGCGGCTCCGTGCACCGACGCGTCGTACACATCGGGCGTCACCACGAACCTGGTCCCGTTCTCCAGACCCGCGAACATAGCAGGACTGGCGTGGCACGCGAGACACATTTCGTTCTGGCGGGCCGCTGCGACTTCCGGTGCGAGGAGTAGGACGGCAGCGACGCTCAGGCCCCTGGCCAGGGATCGGTGGGAGAACCGGCGGTACCCTACAGCCGGTAGCCGAATAAGATTGACGATCGTCATTTATTGCCGGAGCGCACCTCGGTCACCACCGGGCGCCGCGTGCGCGATGAGTCATCGATGAAAACCCACCCCATGATCACTGTCACAGGATGGGAAGAGCAGTAAATCTTAATGAGAGATTCTTCAGTGGATCGGAATCTGCGCCGTCAAATCCTCCACTGGGACAGTGCCCAGAGGATCAACCCAATGAGCGTGATGCCCACGCCGAGGCCGATCAACCCCAACACCACCGACCAGCGGTACACCAAGGGCGACGGCGGGGGGGCCAGGACATCCTCGAACCTGCCCTCACGCAGCAGGCGTTTGTACTCGAGCGGGTGCTCTTCCTTCATGTACGCCAGCGTGCTACGGCCCGTGAACATGACGACATCGATGGGGAACTTCTCCGGCCGGAGGTTGGCGTTGAAGAAGTGGATGGTGAAGATGACTCCCGACGCCAGCAGCGCCTCGATGCCATGCACGATCGTCGCCACGTTGAAGATCCAGCCGGGGAGGAACAGCGCGAACAGCCCGGGCATCCACAGGACCAACCCGGACCCTCCGATAATGGCCACACCCCAGAACTCCCCCCAGTAGTCCAGCTTGTCCATGTAGGTGAACCGATCGAACTGGGGCCTCGGGCCCCGACCCACGAACCACTTGAAGTTGTCGATCAGATCTCTGAGATCCTTTGGCTGGGGAACCATCGAGTCCGGCCCCCAGAAGAACCCCTTCTTGTCGGTGCTGCGAATGATGCGGTACGTCAGGTTGCCCACGTGGATGAAGAAGTAGGCGAACGTGATCACCGCACACACACGATGGAACACGGCGGCGGCCTGAAACCCCCCCACCAACCGGATCATCACGCGAGCCCAAGGCGCGTGTGAGAACAGGAGTGGCGTCCCGGTGATCACCAGCCCGAAGAACGAAACGATGACCATGGCGTGGAGCATCCGCTCCAGCGGCGAAAACCGCCTCACGTACGGCCCACCCCCTCGATCGGACGATGCGAGCTTCGATCTCATGAGTGATGCCCCCCCTTCCCCCGCCTGCGCAGTGTGCGCTCGATGGCCACACCGGCGACCCACATCATCGAGTGGGCGCCAAAGAACGCCCACACGCTGACGAGCAGGGTCGTCATGAGTAGCCACGGCCAAAAGAGCAGAGGGTAGTGATGACGATCATGCGTGTCGCCGTGGGCGTAGTACTTGACGAAGTTCAGGTTCGCGTCGGGATGGCAACGACCACAGGTGTCGACCAGGTTCATCGGATACACCGAGGAATTCTGGTCCGACGCAGGGCGCATGTTGTGTGCGGTGTGGCAGTCACTGCACTTCGCCGTGAGCCCAAAGCCCAGGTCGGTGACCTGGCCGTGGTATGTGTCGAGATAGGTCTCCCACAGATGCTCATGACAATTACCACACGTGGCGGATATCCCGAGGAACCACTCCGGGTCGTCGGCGTGGGTCATTTCATGTGACGTATGGCAGTCGACGCACGACGGCGCCAGGACGTCATTGTCACCCCGCTCGTGCGCCAGGTAGGCCGATCCGTGCGCCGATCCTGCCTCGTAGACCTCGATGATGCCGATGTGACAGCTGCCACACGTATCGACCACGTTGTCGCGATGGACCGTGGATTCGGGATCGCCGCTCGGTAGGACCTTGTGGGAACCGTGGCAGTCGTCGCAGGTGGCCGAGATGGCAAGCCCCGCACGGGCCAGCGCCGTCCCGTGCACGTTGCGGTAGTACTGGTCGACGGCGACTCGCGCTTGAGCCTCCTCGGCTGATCCGAAGTAGGATCCGATGATCCCCGGATCGGCGTGGCAGCGGCTGCAGGACGCCGTGACGTTGAGGGCGTGGGTTGGCGCCCGGCGATCACTTGCCGAGTAGATCTCATGGGGCCCGGGCCCCCCGTGGCATCCGATGCAAGTGGGGGCATCGCCCACCGCCTCCGCCTCCGCGTGGATCGACGCAGCCCAATCGGCACCCTCGGGTTGATGACACCCCTGGCACTGCAGCGTCTCGGCTCCATCGGCGTGGGGATAGCCGTCACCGTACGTGATGTGGCACACCGTACACGCAAACTGCCCGTGTCGCGTGCCGGCCAAGATGGAGTCGGAGACGTACAGGGTGGTCTCGCCGGCCGGCGTGTCCGTGAATCCGGAGAGGAACTCCTGGTCGCCGTGGCATTTGGTGCAAGTAACGACCTGCGGCTCTTGCCCGCTCAGCGGATCGGCGGCGGCACACGGCGCCGCGCCGGCCATCAGGAGTGGGACGGCCAAAGCCGGTACTGCTATCGCAAACCGCCCGTAGGCAGTGGCATACGCTTTTGTTCTAACCATGCCTGCATGGTCCCCAGCAGAGGCTCGGACTCCACGTCGTGGAGCGCCGTCGGCGGAGCGACGGCATCATTCCCACCCAACGGCGAGATGTCGTGGCACAGCACACAGTCCGCAGGCGCGTTGTGATCCACCCTGTCGGCGTGACACGCCGTGCAGACCTGTCGCGTCCATCTGTCGATCCCCTCGGCCTTCGCCCCATGACACGCGCTGCAGGTCATGTGGACCATCGCCCCCGGGTGCCGGTCTTGCGCCCCGCCCCGGTGACACGACAGGCAGGTGACTTCGGGCTGGTGATGGGAATCGTGACAGTTGGCACATTGGAGATCGGCGGCGGTCATCGTCGGCGCCGTGTGACATTGCGAGCACGCGAGGTTGGCATCCCGGTGCACTGGGTGTGGGAAGTCGCCGGTGGCCAACGCGAACGTGTCCGCCGGCGCACCGTCCGCCCCGGCGTGACACCTAACGCAGCTCAGCGGCTCTGTTTCGCTGTGATGACAAGACGCGCAACTCGACGCTGTGACCGTCGTGCGTCCGTGGTCGTCGAAGGGGGTGTGACAGGAGGTGCACGCAACATCTCCCCGGACTATGTGGCGCTCGTGATCGAACGCCGTGTTGGTGAACGGCACGTCCTGCCGCTCGATCCCGGCGTGACATTGGAGACAGGTGTTTTCGCTGACCGGCGGGCCGAGATCCACATTCGGAACCGTGTAGGTGAGGCGGCCGGCCGTCACGGCTTCTTCGGTCAGGCCCAGCGCGGCACGAAGAAGCTGATCCGCGAATCCGACATTGTGCGTTCCCCTTCCCACCTCCACGAGCTCCACGTTCTCCGCAGCGAGGGACAGTAGGCTGTCCGCCGCTCCACGCCTCGAAGCCGGACCCGATCCAAGTGCCTGGCGCGCGCGGTTCACGACGCGCCTGACACTGGTGAGCTTCGTCTCCATCGACTCCTGCCACGACGGCAACACATTGGCGTAGCGGATGCCGTGACAGGAGAGGCAAGACGCCTCGCCTGCGAGGTTCACCTGCTCATGTCCCCTGATCTCCGTCTGCAACTCGTGGCACGCACTGCACGACACCCGTGCCAGGAACATGGCGCTCGGCATGCTCTCCGTCTCGTGCCCGCCGATCCCGGCATAAAGACGCTGTTGCGCCTCATGGACGCTCCTGTGACAGGACGCACAGTCCAGATCGAATTCCGCCGTGAGTGACACCACCCGGTGCTCCATCGGGACGTGGCACTGGTTGCACTCGACATTCCGCTCGGCGATGTGAATGCGATGCATCACCGTGGTGTTCTCGAATTCGGCGATGCGCTCGGGCTCGTTGTGGCAGTTGAAGCAGCGGGCCTCCTCCGCGTCGCCCGACCCGTCGGTGACCGTGTTGTGGCAGGACACGCAGGACACGAGGTCTTGGACATACTGCGGATGGTCGACGATCACGCCCGCCTGCGTCACCACGCGCTGCGGCGACACGTGGCACGCGATACAGCCTCCCACCGCCTCCCCCGCCGGCTGGCCCTTGAAATGACAGAGGAAGCAGGTGGTGGGGGTGACCGTGAGATGGTCCCCCTGCACGATCTGGGAGTGGCAACTCGTGCAGCGGAGCTGTTTTCCCCGGCGGAGCTCGCCCAAGTGGTGTGCATGGTCAAAGAGAACGCCGTTGAAGCTGACCACCCCCTCGAGCCTGCGCTGCTCGTGACACCCCGATCGCAGGCACGCGGCGTCCTCGATCTCCGCCCACGGTTTGAGGCCATACGTGCCGGTGACGTATTTGACCACCTGGTTGGCCGCCTGGAGCTTGCCCATGGCTTCGGCCTTGATGCCCGGGGCGTAGTGGCACTTGATACACGGGACGTCGTTGTGCGAGGACCCGGCCCACGACTCGTAGTAAGGCTCCATGATGTGGCAGTTCGTACAGAACACCGGTTGCGCGCTGTACTCGATGAACGCCACACTCGAGACGGACACGAAGATGATCGCCAGAACCCCCAGCTGCACCAGGATTCTCAGCGGAACGGCAAAGCGGCGGGCTTTTACGGGCGGCATCGCGCGCTCACCGTTGGAGATCGCGGAGCTTGAACCAGGCAAACGCGATGGCTGAGAGGGCCAGGAACCACACCGGCACCAGCACCAGCTTGTGCTCCCACCGTTCCTCTTCGCTCACCTCCGCGGTCTCCCGGATGCTCCGGGAAACGGAACCCACCTGCCGGCTCAGGTCTTCCAGTTGCTCTGCGTCGAGCCCGTGCTGCACTTGGGTGATTTGCAGGTAGTCCGTGAGAGCGGCCTGATACCGAAACCGGGCGTCACTCACCTCCCGACCGTGGAGCACGAGTTCCTCGATGGCGTGCGCGGCGGCCGCCAGATCCGTCGTGGCCCGCGTGATACGCTCCTGGATCTCGAGTCCCAGCACAGCTGCGTTGCCATTCTGGTCGTGACAGGCCGTGCACCCCTCGGCGATTTCCTCGGGCGGAACGATCTCCGTTCCGTGGTTACTATGGCACGCCACGCACCCGGGCAGGTCACCCGCCCGGGCCGCTTCCCCATGCGGGCCGGCGTTGAACGCCTGGCCCACCAGCACATGGCATCGGGTACACACGTTCACGATCTCCGTCACACCCGGCGGGAGGGCGGCGTGTGAGCCATGGCATCCCACACACGTCGGCGCGGCGAAGTTCTGGACCTCGAACAGTTGGACGCCGTGCGCGCTCTCACGGAATTGTTCATGCTGATCCGTGGGCACGCCGTATTTGTCCATCAGCTGCTGGTCCTGGTGGCAGACGGCGCACATCGCGGGAATGTTCGTGGGATAGACGTTACTCCGGGCGTCCTCGGGCCGGAGAATCGTGTGGGCATCGTGGCAGTCGGTGCAGGTGGGTGCATCGCCATTGCCCTGCCCCCACAGCAACTCGCCGTGCCGGCTGGTCCGCAGCTCGGCCACCTGGTCCGCCGGCAACCCGTATTGCCGCATCTGGTCCGGATCGGAGTGGCACTCGGCGCACAGCTCCACCGTCGCCATCTTGCCGGGCGTTCCCACAAACCGCCCGCGGTGTGCCGTCGCGGTCTCGAACGAGCTGGGATCTCCACCATGGCAGTCGTGACAGCGGATGCCTCGCTCGGAGTGGACGCCCTGCGTGAAGGCTCTCCGCTTGTCCGCGTGGCACGACACACAACCGTACGTGGGGTCGAACTCCTGGCGGACTGCGCCGGCCTCCTGGAAGGCTGCCACCATCTCAACCGGCGTGGCAACTCCCACCATCACCGCCAGCGCGGCGATGGCCGTCATGGCCCCCCTCATGGATTGCCTCCCCCCCCACCGCTGGTATCGGGCTGCGCCGGCCGGATCGGCGCCGGGCCGATGGCCGGGATGGGAACGCTGCGGCAGACTGCTCCACCGCACTGGGAACGGCATCAGGAGGCAGCGGATGGAGGCGGTGTCCCACCAGCCATGCCACGATGGTGCCGACGATGAACAACACCCCCAGCGTCACCGCCAGCGGGCGGCGACTCAGGCGGCTTTCGGGGCCGCGGTCGAACAACGGCAAGAGAGCGAGGCTCACGGCCACCAGAGTGAAGAGGGCCAGTCCCCACACACCCAAGTATCGGATGATCGCCAGGGAAACATCAACGACCACCCACGAGGAAACGAGCTCGGCGGGAGGAGCGTCGGGGTTGGCGATC
>JBDHHA010000039.1:0-28498 GCA_039589615.1 Gemmatimonadota bacterium | reverse complement strand
TTCGTAGCGTCCCTCGACCGACACCAATCCGGGAGCGAATATGACCGCACTGTCCCCAGGGGGTGACTGGTCGAGATACGCCCCAACCGTGTCCGAATCGCCCGTGGAACAAGCTGCCAGCAAACAGGCTGTTGGAATCAGGATTGCTGCAAAGCAGCGCTTCATTCAGTCCTCCTGCGGCAAAGTCACCGACGCCGCTCAGTCTCCCGACGGCCTCCACCGGCTTATCACCTCGGCGCTCACCCACCAAAGATCGCCGTCGGCGTGGAAGAGCAGGTAGTCGCCGCCGGGGGCGAGACACGGTTGGTTGCCACCCCACTCGAAGCGCAGTTCCTCGCCAAGACGCTGGGCGGGACCCCAGGTTCCGTTGGAGCGGCGAAAGCTGACATGGATCTCTGGCCCACCTAGTACGTTGGGACCCGAATCGAAGAGGATGAAGCTGCCGTCGGGAGCAACTGCGGGGTGGGCGTCGAATAACGCGCCGTTCGCATCACCGGGCAGATCCTCGGCCTCGGTGAAGGCACCGTCCTCAAAGCGCATCATGGCGATGTCCCGGCTCGAGTGTTCCCGGTGCTCGGTGTTGAAGTAGAGCACGCCGTCCAGATCTTGGACGACGCTGTAGGCCTCGTGGAAGAAACGGGGTTGGCCCCAGCCATCCCCGGTGCGCTCCGCCACCCAGGTACCCTCTCTGAAATCGGGATCGGACGGCTTCTGCCGATAAAAGAAGAACCGCTCACCGTCCGGGCTGATGGAGGGCTCAAATTCCCGCGCGTCGACATCGAACGGAGCCGCCTCGGGCACGGACCATCCCTCCGGCCCCCTGCGGCTCACGAACAACCCCGGCCTCTCCTCATCGCCGTCGCCCACGGACCTCACGAACCAGAACTCGGAAGCATCGGGTGTGAACGTGCATCCCATCTCGCCTACACCCTCGAGAGAAACGATGCCAGGACCCACCTTGACCGGCACGGTGCCCGGAGGGTCTCCGAAGAAGAAATCCGGAAATGGCGAGGGAGCGGAACAGGCGGCCGCTCCCAGCAGCGCCGCGGCCAGCATGGCGGACAGGTTTCTGCGAGTCATCTAACGTCGCTCCGGGGATCTACCGTGATAACGCGTGGTATATACACAGGTTAACAATTCTTTGTTTCGTTGCGACCAGATAGAAAACGATGCCTTCCCTTTTTCCATTTGCGACGGTGATGGGCCCCAGCCCGTGGGCAGTTTCCCTGCCAACGCCTGGGGCCTGCATGACGTACACGGGAATGTCGTCGAATGGGTCAACGACGCGTATGGCTTCTACGCGGCCTCAGACCAGGTCGATCCGACGGGGCCAGAGCACATCGGCCGAATGCTGCGCGGTGGCGACTATGCCGACCGAGCCTGAAGATGCCGCTCCGCCTACCGGTATGCCCATGGTCCCTGGGCCGGCGACCAGATATCCGGGCTGAGGGTCATGATTACGGTTCCTCCAGATACTTCCAGTGGATGGAGGTGAATGAGTATGAGTGCGAGAGGACCACTCGTTGCCTTGTCGATCGCGTTCGTGTTCGGTGCGGCCTGCTCGGGCATTGAGACCCGGTCGAAGTACCTGGGGCAGGCGCCGCCAGGGATGACTCCGGAGCTGTTCGCCCCTGGTATCATCTCGACGGATGCCCGGGAGTTCGCAATCAGCTTCTCCCCGGACGGCCTGGAGTGCTTCTTCACCAGGAGCATGGAGACGAACACCCTCGTGGCGACCAGAGCGATTGGGGGTGAGTGGGTGGAGCCTAGGGTGGCCAGCTTCTCCGGCCATTATTTTGACTTCGAGCCGCTCTTCGTCCCGGCCGGGAACCGGATGTACTTCGGATCACGACGGCCCCTCGAGGGATCCGGCGACCCCATCGACATGCATCAGTGGTACATCGAGAGGACCGTGACGGGATGGTCCGAACCGAAGCCCACGGAAAACCCCTTCAGAGACAGCTTCGTCATGTACATGACGCATGCCGCGAACGGGAATGCCTATTTCACTGGTGACGACGGGATCTACGTGTCTCGGTTTGTGGACGGCGCGTACCAGATTCCGGAACGGCTCGGCCACAACATCAACTACCTGCCGTGGGCTGCCCATCCCTACGTGGCTCCGGACGAGAGCTATCTGGTCTACGACGCCCAGCCCGTGGAGGGGAACGCTGATCTGTTCGTCAGCTTCCGGAGGGAAGACGGCGGTTGGAGCCGATCGGTCTCACTGGGAGATCGATTCAACACGGAAGAAGAGGATCTGGTGGCCTTCGTCACGTATGATGGGCGTTACCTCTTCTTCTCGCGCCTGACCGAGACCAGCGGTGACATCTACTGGGTAGACGCCGCGGTGCTCGAGGAGTACAGGGAAGAAGCCGACAGGTAAGCCCCATCACCACTCCCAGCGAGCGGCAACCAAAACGAAACACATCAGTTGGCGGGTGACCACTCAGCAAGCACCTCCTCAAGAGCACTGTTGAATTCGTCGGGAGCCTCCAGGTGAACCGAGTGCCCCACGCCCTCGATGATCCGAGCATCGAAGGACGCAAGGTATCGCCTGGCCAACGCAAGGTTGGTGGGAGTGCGGTCGGAATTGATGCTGTACACGGGCGCCTCGATCTCCCTCAGGACGCTCCGCTGCTCGTTCGTCATCCAGACGAGGACTTCCCTGAGCGATTCTTCCCATCCCCGTTGGGACGAGTTGGTACAGTACTGGAAATACTCGTCCACAAAGGCGGCATCCACTCGTGGCCCGTACGCCTCGGACAGGCTCTCCCGAGACGGATTGGCCACGAGGGCCAGGCTGCCGGCGACCCGCTCCTCAATCTGCTCGTTCGAGTGCTGCCGCTCGACGTCCTGGAGCATATCGACGGGGACCAACCCAACCACTTCCTCCGGCAGGCGCCGAGCCGCTTCAAGGATGACCGGCGTCCCCATGGAGTGGCCGATGAGCACCGCTCTCGCGATCCCGAGTTGCTTCACCACGGCAGCGACGTCCTCACCGAAGGCCCCCATCGTCCACTGCCGGCGGGCGTCACCGGACTCGCCGTACCCAGCCAGATCGATCGCGACCACCCTGTAGCTGTCGGCGAAGTGGGTCATCTGCGATGTCCATTCCCGCCTGTATCCGGCCCACCCGTGCACGAAGACCAGCGCCGGTTCACCTTCACCCAGGACCTCGTACGCAATGGACACACCGTCCGCCGACACGGCGGTTCCGGCGGTGGAGCCGACTGCCGATGTCTCCGACGCCCGATCACACGAAGTGAGAAGAACGATGAGGAAGAGAGCCAGCACTCTCATCAAATACCTCCATTATTGGTGGAGTCGTCACCGAGGTCGGAGCCGGCTGACTCGGTTGCCACGGACCTGTACACCGATGGCTGCGAAATGAGTCACGGTATGAAGGTTTCTTGGGGAGACCCTCTTGCCCACAGACCCGCTCGCCCGTAAATGTCATTACCACATCCACGATCAGCGACAGACTTGATGTGAGCGCAATGAGAAATGCGGCGAGGTGGAGCGCAGCCTGGCTGTGTCTCTTGGCCGGGGCTGCACCCGTCGCCGCCCAGATTCGGATGGCCCCTGTTCCCGACGACGTCCGGACCTACACGGCGTACCGCGCCCCGCCGGGAATCGCCATCGATGGCCGCCTCGACGAGGACGCGTGGAAGACCGCTCCGTGGACCGAGCCGTTCGTGGACATCCGCGATGCGTCCCATCCGACCCCTACGTGGCAGACGCGCGCGAAGCTCCTCTGGGACGACGCGTACCTGTATGTCGCCGCGTATCTCGAGGAGCCACATATCTGGGCCACGCTCACCGAGCGCGACGCAATCATCTATCACGACCACGACTTCGAGGTCTTCCTCGATCCTGAAGGGGACGCAGTGGGGTACTACGAGTTCGAGGTCAATGCGCGTGGCACGATGCTCGATCTGTATTTGAACCGCCCCTACAGTGACGGAGGCTTGGCGATGATTCCGTGGGACGCGGAGGGCTCGAGGTGGGCGGTGCATCTCGACGGCACGCTCAACGATCCCACAGACGAGGACCGAGGCTGGAGCGTGGAGATCGCGATTCCCTGGAGCACGTTCGCTCGCCTCCAGCCGAGGGACGGCGAGATCTGGCGCGTCAACTTTTCACGTGTCCAGTGGCCCCTCCTCATTGTTGAAGGCCGATATCAGAAGGTCCGTGAGCCGGTAGACTGGAATGATCACCCGGAGAACAACTGGGTGTGGTCGCCGCAGGGCGCCATCAACATGCACGTGCCGGAGCGCTGGGGAGCCGTGACCTTCCGGGCGTTGCCACCTCCCAGGAACGACCAATGAAGCGACGGAGATTTCTGAAAACCCTGGGCGGCGGCGTCGTGGGAGCCGGACTCCTCCCGACGGCATTGGTGCAGGGTTGTGGTGGTGGCGAGGACCCGTCACCCGACGACTTCACGGTCTGGGCGTGGGTGCACGGCGGAGCGGACCGCACGCCCGAGGAATGGCTGGTGCGCTTCAGACAGTTGCGGGAATCGGGCTTCCACGCGGTGCTGGTATCGGGGGGAGACACGGCAGTCTTGTCGACGGCGGCGCACTCCGCAGGCCTCGAGTTTCACCGCTGGATGTGGATTCTCAACCGCAACGGCGATCGCTGGGCGATGGAGAACCACCCCGAGTGGTTCACGGTGAATCGCAACGGGGACTCGACACTCGATGTGCCCCCCTACGTGGGTTATTACCGCTGGGTCTGTCCGACCCGGGGGCCCGTGCGGGAATACCTGAACGGGCTGATCGGAGAGGTTGCGGCGGACGAGCGAGTCGACGGCGTACATCTCGACTACATCCGTCACTCGGACGTGATCCTGCCCCGCGGGCTGTGGGAGAAGTACGACCTGATTCAGGACGTCGAGCACCCCGAATTCGACTACTGCTATTGCGACGTGTGCCGTGGAGCGTTCGACGCCGAGCGCGGGGTGGACCCGATGACGTTGGACGATCCACCTGCCAACCAGGCGTGGGTACGGTTTCGCTGGGACAGCGTCACGAGGCTCGTGACCGAGCTGGCCGAGACCGTGCACTCGTACGACAAGCCGATCAGTGCGGCGGTGTTCCCCGGCCCGTCCGTAGCGCGGCGACTGGTGCGCCAATCGTGGGACGAGTGGCCCGTCGACATGCTCTTCCCGATGCTCTACCACTCCTTTTACATCGAAGACCTGGAGTGGATCGGCGCGATGGTCACCGAAGGGGTCAGCGCGGTGCAACACTCGGGGGCGACGCTCCGGTCGGGGCTCTACCTGCCGGATCTAACTCCGGGGCAGCTCACCGACGCCATCCGCATCAGCCGAAACGCTGGTGCGGCCGGGGTGAGCACCTTTGAAATGAACGGGCTGACCGATGAGCATCTCGCAGTGATCCGGGCAGCTAGTACTTGATGTCCGTCCTGCCCACCGTCATGCCGATGTTGCCCACTCGCTCCCCCATGGTGTAGTGCTCGCCACTGCCGGCGGTCATTCCGAAGAAGGGCACGTTGGGAACAATCAAGCGTCCAGCCTGGTCCACGGCGCCCTCGAGGGCGGTCGTGGCGACGACCTCGGCGATGAACAGCTTCCTCATTGGCGGAATTTCCAGGGAGGCGATGGTCCGACACTCGCAGTGGATCGGAGCTTCTTCGACCGTTGGGGCGTCCACGGCAACCGCACGACCTCGCGTGAGTCCCGACAACGCGAACTTGTCCGCCACGCGGCTCGAGTTCATGTCGACGGTATCGAACGCCGCGATCACCGATGCCGTCGGAACGTTTAGGACAAACTCGTCTTGCACCTCCAGGAGTTGGCGGGCGAGGTGTTCAGACCCCGCACTGACACCCACCTGCGGCGGATCGCCATTCACCACGAACGTCCAGAGCACCGAGATCTCATCCGGATCACCCGGGGCGCCGTTGATCGTCAGGAGGATCGCGGGCACCGGAGGCACCATCGGACCGGGTTCGGCCAACCGCTGTCGCGACCCGAGGGCGAGTTCCACGTCTTCCGCGCGTTCCGAGGCACAGCCCCAGACTGCGGCCACGGCGGTGACCGCCGAGCTCTCTCTCAGGAAACGCCGCCTAGACCAAGTCATCGCATGCTCTTCAACACGGCTACCTACGAACGCCGCGCCCGAAGACGCGGCGTTCAACGGCCTCAACCATTCGCTGACCGTTGGAACTGTTGGTCATCAGAACGTACCCCAGGTTTTCCTCAACCCCGTACATGAAGTCCGCGATGAAGATCACGTTGTTGCCACCGTGATAGACGTATCGGCGCGGCCCATCTGTTACGATGCCCAGGCCCGGCCCCCAGCTCAGCTCCACCTCGTTACCGGTGTCAACCGTCACAGCAGGAGTCGCAAGCGGGGAGTATGGCCCACCTGCGAGAATCTCCGAAGCTAGATGCGCCCCGAACTTGGCGAGATCCGAAGCCGTCGTGTGCAAGGTGGAGCTTGCGAGCGGCAGGTGAATCTCCCACTTGTCGGGTTGGCCCTCTCGGTTATGACCCAGCGAGTAGTCGCTCCGTATATCGGCGTCCAATAGGAAGCTACTCCTGGTCATGCCCAATGGTTCAAAGACCCTCTCCCGCGCCAACTCATTCAACCCCTGCCCGGTCCTCTCCCCCACGATCCGCTGCAACAGCACATATCCTTCGCCGGAGTATCGGTACGCGGTGCCCGGGTCACTCACGAATCTGAGCGTATCATCCGCCGCAAAGAGTTCCGAATACCTCTCCGCGGCGAAGTTCATTCGGCTGCGCCAGTTGGGTAGTCCGCCGCGATGCGTCAGAAGGATCCGCGGAGTGAGGATTGCAGACCGCGGGTCGTAGGCCAGCTCCGGGATCTCTGGTACCAGTGTCTCGAGCGATGCGTCGAGGTCCAGCACCCCGTCGCGCGCCAACGAAAAGACCACATAGGCGAATACCGGTTTACTGATGGACGCGGCCTCGAACGCGGTTGCTGCGTCTATCGGCTCACGGGTAGCCTGGCTCTTGAACCCGCCGACGTGCTCGTAGAGAAGACCACCGTCGTCGAACACCGCGAAACCAACCCCGGGAACTCCGTGCTCGAGTATGAGGCTGTCCAGGAAGAGACCGAGCGCATTGAACTCGGCGGACCGGTTCGGGTTTGCGCAAGACCACGAAACCGATCCCAGGACCAGCGGCAGGAATAACTGCTTCAGATTCATCGACGCTACACCTAGTCGGATGGAAGACCCTCTGCCAAAGTAGAACTGGGCGCGTGGACCGTCCAGAGCGCGCCTGGTGAGCAAGACGGAGCTGTCGGTACCGACCCGCTCTCAGCTCCTCCTGTCGATCTGCTTGAGCAGGTTCGCGAAGATGAAGTGGTGGAACGGAAGGAAGTTGTACCAATAGATCTTACCGGGTAGACCTCGGGGTTCGTAGTAGGCGCGCACTATCAAGCGGTTTCTCTTCCCATCGGGGAAAACCCCGAATTCCAGCCATGCCCTGCCCGGCAGTTTCATCTCAGCGCGCAGTAGCAGCTTCTCGTCCGGCTTGAGGTCTTCCACCCGCCAAAAATCCACAACGTCGTTGACTCGCAAGCGCGCAGTGCTTCTCCTCCCCCGGGTCGTCCCAACACCCATGAGGATGCGATCCAGCCTGCCTCGGAGGTTCCACATCCAATTGCTGTGGAACCATCCCTCGTCCCCTCCGATACTGCAGAAGGATCGGTAGATGGACCGCGCGTCCTTCTCAGAGTAGAGAAAGTACGTGCTGATGTAGTGGGGCGGCTTTTCGAGTTCGTGCAATTTGATCGCAAGCTCGTGGGCCGGCGGATAGGCATCCGACCACCGGGTATGCACGTCGTCCTGCTCTTCCCGGGTCATTGCTCTCAAGATTGCCTCTCGATAGGTCAGTCGCTGGTAGGGCAGGTACGCCTCGATGCTGTTGTCCTGACAAACGACGGTGTCTGTGATGCTGCGCATCAAGGAGGAACAAATGGCGGCAGGCACTGGAGTCACATGGCTGATGAAGTACGCGTACAACCCGACGTTCGAGATTGGGCTCGGTACGAAGAGCCGCTTCTTTCCGAGCACGCTCACCAGGCTCCTGATCATCGTCTCGTAGGTCAGGACCTCCGGGCCGCCGATGTCGAAGGCTCTTCCCGATGTATCGTCGAGTTCCAGCACCCCCACCAAGGTCTTGATCACGTCCCGAATGCTGATCGGCTGGCACATCGTTCGCGCCCAGCTGGGGAGCGGAATGATCGGCGTGTTTCTCACCAAGTGGTTGATGATCTCGTAGGAGGCGCTGCCAGAGCCGATGATGATGGCGGCACGAAGAATGGTGGCCGGCACCGGCCCGCGCTCGAGCTCTTGTGCCACCCGGATCCTGCTTCGGAGGTGCGGCGATAGTGAGGAGTGGATGTCGCCGAGTCCGCCAAGGTAGATGATTCTTCGTACTCCCTGCTCTGCCGCGGCGCGCCGTACGTTCCCTGCCGCCTCGATGTCCACCGATTCGAACTTCATCGGACCGAGGCGGAGAGAGTGTATGAGGTAGTAGATGGTGTCGACTCCCTCGACGGCACTCACCAAGCTGTCGTATTCGAGAGCGTCCGCCACCGCAATCTCCGCGTCCGGCCAGCGTTCTTCGTGCTCCGGCGAGACGCCCCTCACCATTACCCGGACCTGGTATCCCCTGGCCAATAACTCCGTAGCGAGCCGTCCGCCGATGTACCCGGTGGCACCGGTCACCAAGATTCTCCCCGTGTGGGGCCGCGGGCTGGTTTTCAGATCGCTGCAGGCAAGCTCTGTTTCGTACACGCTCATGGCGCTCCGTGGCGCGTTCGACAGAATCAAACATGTTGCGGGACTACGAGTTGGCGGAAGTACCGAGTTCCGGCGCGACGGAAGATCGAGGGAGGGATCCTAGGAAACCCCTGAAGGGTCACCTGGATCAGGGCCACTCATGTCAGTCGGCGACACTACCGGACACCCCGCCGCCAACATGCGCTCGATGACCTGCGCGTAGATCTCGTCATCCTCGATAATCAACGCGTGTGCGTGTTTTCGATTGTAGATGGCGAATGCCGACATTCCCAGCGACTTGTCAGGGTTAACCTGCACGAGGCACCAGCCAGGTTCAGAGCCGTCCCAGAGATATGCATGATCGGCCAGATCACTCACTACACACCGTCCTTCGTCGCTGCCGTCTAACGATCTTGCGATTCAGCGGAGAACGATCTACTCCGCCCGGCCAAGAACGTAGATGGCCCAAGGCGATATCGTCGTCTCGGACACCCAGTTGCAGGGGTCGGTCTCCCTGCCCAGTGGCCGGTATGTTCGCAGGGGCACCAATCCCGAACTCCGGTACACTTCGCCGTAGGCCTCATCTGTCCAGAAGACGTCCTCGACGGGTCGCCGGTCGTCCACGTCGAGCATCACGATCCGCACCTTGTCCCCGTTCTTGGCACTCCGGTTCTCGGGGAAATCCTTCGTCGTAAAGGAAGCCCATTCGTTCTGATAGATCTCCGGCGCTGAGACGAGGCTCACGACTCGCCCCGTGCCCGGGACGATCAGGCGCCCGAGGGCACGGAACAGCGCGACCCTCCGTGCCATCGTCGCGATGTTGTCAAAGGTGAACACCGATAGGACGAGGTCATATGCATCGGCTGAGAATTGATCCAATACACCGTCCCCGACGACGTGATACTCACCGTCCGGATCTCGCTCTCGTGCCTTGGTCACCATGTGCTCCGCGATATCCACGCCGACAGCGTCGAATCCCAACTCGCGCAAGAACCGTGTAGAGCGCCCGGTACCGCATCCGAAGTCGAGAGCCTTCGTGCCTTGTACGTGCTCGTAGAGGATCGACGGCAGATCGCGATACGCCAGGTAGTAGGTGCCAGGAAACTCAAGCGCGGCGTAGGCGTCTGCGCGCTGCGCATCCTCGTAGACATTGGGGAAGCGATCTTTCATACTCACGACTCAAGAGCCTTCCTTAACGGTAGTGTCCGCGTCCGCGCCATGCCAAATCATTTCTTGGGCGGACTGTGCCTACGCACGTTGTACGCCCACAGCACCAAGAAGAGCCCAAACTGAGCGACGAGCAGAATGAGGACACGCGGCGCGAGGCCAAAAACGACGAAAGTGAGAGCCACACTGGCAGCGACCCACGCCCACGGGGTCATTCTCTCGTACTCAGCCGCTCGATGGAAGAGCGCGGCACATGCGACACCAATCAGCAGGATTGTATACATTGGGGTCACCTAGCTCGCTTTCGGTGGACTTGCACAAGCCAATATGCGATGAAATGAGTCACGGCAACAGGAAGGTTTCTTCCAGAAAGGCCGCGAACTCTCGAGGACTTGGTATACTGATTTTCAGTATGACCCTGGCCCGGCGAGAATAGTTCCAACCACCGAGAAGCACAGCTCAGCGTCTCCCGCTTCCCAATCCCATTACATTCCCTCCCCATGATTTCCGCATCCAACCTCGCCAAGTGGTTCGGGGACCGAACCCTCTTCTCCGGTGTCTCTCTTCAGCTCAACGCAGGAGAGCGCTACGGATTGGTGGGTGCCAACGGTTCCGGCAAGACGACGCTCCTGCGGATCCTGGGCAACGACCTCGAAGCCAGCGAGGGAACGGTTTCAGTTGCCAAGCGATTGCGGGTCGGGGTGCTCCGTCAAGACCAGTTTATCCATGAGGACCACCCCATTCTCGACGTGGCGTTGATGGGCAACCCCGAGTTGTGGGAAGCGATGGTGGAAAAAGAGGCGATCCTTGCCAAAGCGGATACACAATTCGATGCGGACCGTTTTGCCGAGGTAGAGGAGGTCGTCCAACAGCACCACGGATACGCCGCCGAGGCCCGGGCTGCCACCATTCTCGAGGGGCTCGGGATTCCGGCACAGCTGCATCGCGATCCCATGTCTACTCTATCCGGTGGGTTCAAGCTCCGGGTGTTGCTGGCTCAGGTGTTGGCCAGCGCTCCCGATGTCTTGTTGCTCGATGAGCCCACCAACCACCTCGACATCATAGCGATCCGCTGGCTCGAGACCTTTATGCGGGATTTTGCCGGGGTCTTGGTGGTGATCTCTCACGATCATCGGTTCCTCGACAACGTCACCACCACCATCCTCGACGTCGACTACGAAACGGTGTTGTCCTATCGTGGCAACTACAGCGCATTTCTCGAAGCCAAGCTTGCGGAACGCGAGCGGCGCATAAAGGACATCACCGCGCGGAAACGTGACATCGCGCACCACCAACAATTTGTGGATCGCTTTCGCGCAAAGGCGAGCAAGGCACGCCAGGCACAGAGCAAAATCCGCATGATCGAGAAGAGAGCAGAGGCGCTGGAGGAGCTTCCGGAAAGCTCTCGCCGCTATCCCGCATTTCGGTTCGAGCAAACACGCGACAGCGGTCGCGACGTGCTCACTATCAAGGGGGTCAAGAAAGCGTTCGGGGAGAATGCCGTCCTGCACGGCGTTGACCTGCTCGTGCACAAGGGGGATCGGTTGGCGATCATCGGACCCAACGGTATCGGCAAATCCACTCTCCTCAAGATCGTCATGGGAGACGAGACCGCTGATGCGGGTTCGGTGGAGTGGGGATACGAAACTCATCCGGGGTACTTTGCACAAAATTTTCAGGAACAGTTCAAGACGCTCACCGGCACTGCCGAGGAATGGGTCTGGAATTGTTGTGCGGACAAGGACATCGGTTTCGTACGAGGTCGGCTGGGGCAGATGCTTTTTTCCGGCGACGAGGTGAAGAAGCGGTTGACGGCCCTTTCCGGGGGTGAAGCCGCCCGCCTGCTCTTCTCCCGACTTACCATCACAAGGCCGAACGTACTCGTTTTGGACGAGCCAACCAACCATTTGGATCTCGAATCTATCGAGGCATTGGTGGAAGGACTCAAGACCTTTCCCGGCACGCTCATCCTCGTATCGCACGATCGCTGGTTCGTCGGCCAGTTGGCCACTCGCATCGTCGAGATACAACCAGGCGGTATCAGAGACTACCCGGGCACATACGAAGAGTACGTCCATGCATGCGGTGACGACCACTTGGACGTGGACACGGTGATTCTCAAGGCCAAAAAGGAAAAGCGGAGCCGGGACCGCAAGCCGGCGTCCCAGCGTGGCAACCCCAAGGCTCTCCAGAGACAATTACAGGAACGGCAAGCGGAACTCACCAATAGGATTGAAGCGGCCGAGGCTCGTATCAAGGAGATCGACGCCACGTTCTGCAAAGCGAACTACTTCGAGCAGACGCCGGATGCCGAGGTGAGAAAGGCGGAGGCTGAGCGGAACACCCTCGAGCGTGAAGTTGGCGAACTCATGACGGCGTGGGAGGAAATAGAAGAAGGGATGGACTCGTCGGGCTCCGACTGATCTAGAACGAGTCCTGGACGGGTTCGGCGAGGATCTGCTCTGAGAGGTTGCGTCTGCAGAACGCGGTTCGGATACTGTGGGAGGGCCTGCCCCGATTCCAGCCAGGCGGTCCGGGCACCGGACGGGAGGCATCTTGCAGGATCCGCACTCAACACTTCTTCACCATCTGCGCGAACTGGTCGACCGAGTGGCCGAGGGAGACACGTCGGCCCGGCTCGAGCGGTCTTCCGACCCGGCGCTCGAGCCCATCATCGACACCATCAACGAAGTGCTCGAGCACCACGAGCGGATCGAAGCGGCGTTGCGCCAGAGCGAGGGTCGCTTCCGGCAGGTGGTCAATGAGACGCCCGTCGGCATCAGCATCTACGATGCGTCGGGGCAGTGTGTCTTCGCGAACGCATCCATCGCACGCACGGTCGGTGCCACGCGCGACCGTATGTTGGCGCAGAACTACAACGCCGTCGAATCCTGGAAGCGTTCCGGCCTCCTGGCAACGGTGAGGAGGACCGCCAAGGAGCGGATCTCCCTCCATCGGGAAGTGGTCACCGTGTCGAGCTTTGATAAACAGCTCTTCCTGGATTGTCACTGCGTACCTCTCGGGTCCGACCACGTGATCGTCATGGCGCAAGACGTTTCCGGTCGAAAGGGCACGGAGCTGGCGCTGGCCGAGAGCGAGAGCGTGCTGCGAAAATCGCAGAAACTGGCCAATCTCGGCTCGTATATCTTGGACGTCGAGAGCGGGAAATGGAGCGCCACCGAAACCTTGGACGACATCTTCGGCATCCCGTCGTCGTACCCGAGGACGGTGGAGTCTTGGGTCGAGATCCTCTCCCCCGAAGACCGCGAACCGATGACGGAGTACTTCCTCAACCATGTCTTAAAGGGCCGCAATCGATTCGACCGAGAGTATCGCATTGTGCGACCCTCTGATGGGGAGGAGCGTTGGGTCTTCGGGATGGGTGAGCTCGAGTTCGACGACGACGGCCGTCCGATTACGATGATCGGCACGATTCAGGACATCACCGAGCGGAAGCAAGCCGAGCAGGAGCGCGCCAGGCTCGAATCGCAGCTCTTCCAGGCGCAGAAAATGGAGACGATCGGCCGGCTGGCCGGAGGCGTCGCGCACGACTTCAATAACATGCTTGGCGTGATCCTCGGTTGCGCCCAGCTGGCGAAGGGCGAACTCGAGCCGGGTGACCCTGTGCTCGCCGACCTCGAGGATATCGAGGAGGCCGCCATTCGTTCGAGGGAAATTACGCGCCAGCTGCTGGCGTTCTCACGCAAGGAGGTGATCGCACCTCGCGTGCTCGACCTCAACAGTGTGGTCGGTGAGATGCAGGGAGCCCTTGGCCGCCTCATCGGCGAGGACATCTCCCTCGAATTCCATCCCGCGCCCGATCTCATGCCTGTGGTGTTCGACGAATCCCAGCTCCACCAGATCCTCGTCAACCTCGGCGCCAACGCCCGCGATGCCATGCCGAACGGTGGGAGTCTGACGATCGAGACCACAAACGCGGACGTGGACGAGTCCTGCTCCAAGCAGTTGGAGACGGAACCCGGCCCTTATGCGCTGATGGCCGTGAGCGACAGCGGCGTGGGAATGGATCCGGAGACCATCCAGCATATCTTCGAGCCGTTCTACACCACCAAGGGGCGGGCGAAGGGAACCGGCCTCGGCCTGGCGACCGTCTACGGGATCATGCGTCAGAATCACGGATCCGTCCAAGTCCGCAGTGAGCCCGGAGAGGGCACCGCGTTCCAGCTCTATTTTCCCCTTGCTGGCGCCGTCGAACCGGAGAACGTGGTGGAACCGCCGACCCCCCGCCCCGGCTCGGGGACCATTCTTCTCGTCGAGGACGACTCCATGGTGAGCCGGATGACCGATTCGTTGCTGCGCGGCCTCGGCTACTCGGTCATCGTGACCAGTAAGGCCGACGATGCCGTGTCCATCTGTGAGCGGGGAGAAGTGCCCATCCGGCTCGTGCTGACCGATGTCGTGATGCCCGGGATGAGCGGAGCTGAGCTTCGAGACCGCTTGGCCGTAATGAGACCCGAGCTGCCGGTCCTGTTCATGTCCGGATACACGGCCGACGTCATCGTCCAACATGGAGTCCTGGAAAACGGCACCCACCTCTTGCAGAAGCCGTTCACCCAGCGCGACCTCGCGATCAAGCTCGAGGAGGCGCTCTCCAACCTTCCTCCGGCCTCTTGACGAATAGGCTCACCGAAGCCATATAGTCACAATGCGACTTTATTGGGAGGCCTGATGCCGCACAAATCGCTCGCCGAGTTCGAGCTTCTGGTGATGCTGGCAGCGCTGCGTCTGGGGCCCGAGGAAGCCTACACCGTCTCCATCGGGGACGACATTCAACGCAAGACGGGACGCTCGGTACGCCGGGCGAACGTCTACACCACGCTCCAACGCCTCGAGGCGAAGGGTCTCGTCTCGACCCACCTGGGGGACGCGCGCCCCGAGCGCGGCGGCAAGCCGCGCCGGCTGGTGACCCTGGAACCGGGCGGTCTGATCGCCCTCCGATCCACCACCGCCGCCATTCGGGCCATGACCGCCGAGCTCGATGACGCCATCGGAGGAACCGGTTGACCGCGCCTACCTGGGCGGTGGCGCTGCTGCGCTACCTGGCGCCGCCGGGCCGTGCCGACGACGTCGCCGGCGATTTGCATGAACTGCACGGGCGTCGCGTCCAACGCCGCGGGCGATTCGTCGCCAGCGCGTTGACGGCGTTCGCCACGCTGGACATGGCGGTGGCGCTCTTTCGTCACCGTCGTCGCGAAAAAACACCGGAGCTGCGAGGGCCCGACCCCGGCCTGAGCAGACCCAAGAACCGTAATTGGAGGTGGCTGATGGGTCGGTCGCTCGAGGATTGGACGAGAGATTTCACGCTCGCGGCACGCACACTGCGACGCGCGCCGGCGTTCACCGCAGTGACGGTGACGACGCTGGCCCTCGCCATCGGAGCGAACACCGCGATCTTCAGCGTGGTCGACGCCGTACTGATCGATCCGCTCCCGTTCCCCAATGCTGACCGCCTCGTCTCGATCCGGGCGTCCGCCCCCGGCAGCGATATGCCGCCGGAGTTCGGCGTCAGCTGGGAGTTCTTCATCCAGTACGACGAGAACGCGGACATGCTCGAGGACCTCGGTTTCTTCGGGGGTGGCCAGGGCACCGTGCGCACGGAAGAGCATACCGACCGGCTCTTCGGGATGGCTGTCAGCCCCTCGTTCTTCAGCACACTCGACGTGACGCCGCTGCTGGGGCGCCTGCCCATGCCGGAGGATCCCGAGGGTCGGGTGGCACTGATCAGTCACGACCTCTGGATGAGGTGGTTCGGGGGCGACCCCTCGGTGATCGATCGCCCGCTGGAAGTGCTGGGTAACCGGGCCACGGTGATCGGGGTGATGGGGCCGGAATTCCGGTTCCTGGATGCCCGCGTTTCCGTCTGGGTCCACGATCTCCTCGCAAACCTGGACAACCGCACGCCGGGCAACTTCGGCATGAACCTCATCGGGCGGATGAAGCCGGGGGTGGATCCCGCGGACCTGACCGAGCAGCTCGCCGTTCTGGCCAGCCGCCTCCCCGAGCGGTTCGGCGGCCCGCCGCGGTACGCGCGTATCATCGAGGAGCATCGTCCGGTGGTGCGGTCGCTGGAAGAGCAGATAGTGGGCGACCTGGCGACGCCGCTCCTCCTCCTCCTGGGCACCGTGGCCATCGTCCTCCTCATCGCCTGCGCCAACGTGGCGAACCTGTTCACCGCTCGGGCGGAGGGCCGGCGGCGGGATCTCGCCGTGCGGCAGGCACTGGGCGCCGGGCGCGGCGGCGTGGTGCGCAGCCAGATGGCGGAGGCCTTGCTGCTGGCGACCGTGGGCGGGACGGCCGGCGCGGTCCTCGCATGGGCGGGCCTCCCATTGCTGATCCGCGCCGCGCCCGAGAACCTCCTCAACATCGACCTCGTGCGTCTCGATGCCACCGCACTGCTGTTTACTGCGGGACTCTCGATGCTGGCGGCGTGCGTGTTCGGTCTCCTGCCCGCCATCCGGTTCTCGCAGCCGCAGCTGCTGGGTGCGTTGAAGCAAACCGGTCCATGGCGGGGAGCTGGTCGCCACTGGAGTCACAACGCGCTGGTGCTGGTGCAGACCGCGTCCGCCCTCGTGCTCCTCGTGGGATCGGGTTTGCTGTTCCGCAGCTTCTGGACGTTGAGTCACGTCGATCCCGGGTACGATACCGAGAACATCTTCAGCTTTCAGATCGCTCCGGACCGCCCCGAGTTGAACGACGGGCCATCGTACGCGCGATTCCACGAGGCGTTCATGGAGCGCGTGAGAGGGTTGCCCGGCGTCGAGTCGGTGGGTCTCACGTTGGCGCTCCCGTTGGACGAAGGCGCGGGGACCAACCGGTTCACGACGGAGCGCACCGCGGCGAGTGGTGAGACGCCGCCGCCCACACGCTTCACGTTCGTGGGGGGCGACTATTTCGAAACGATGGGGATCGCTCTGCTGCAGGGCCGCCTGTTTGAGCCGAGCGACCACACCAACGGATTGGGCAACACCATCGTCAGCCCGGCCGCCGCCGCGCAGATGTGGCCAGGCGAGGACCCCATCGGCAAGCGGATCGCGATAACGTCCGACACGATGAACTGGCAGACAGTGGTGGGGGTCGTGGAGGACATTTTCGTGCAGGACTTCCGGCAAGAGGCGGCCGATCCGATGATCTACCTCCCGATGACAGGCCCTTTCCGCCAATGGGTGGTCGGATCGCCGGCGTACGTCGTGAAATCGGAGCGAGCCGACTTCCTCGCGCCCGACATTCGCAACCTGGCGCACGAGGTGGCGCCCGAAGCGCCGATGTACCGGATCTTCACGATGGAGGCTTTGGCCGATCGTTCCATGGCTCAACTCTCGTTCACCATGCTGATGCTCGCCCTCTCGGCCGGGCTGGCGTTGATCCTCGGCGGCGTAGGGCTCTACGGCGTCCTTTCGTACGTGGTCTCCCACCGGGCGCCGGAGATCGCAGTGCGTATGGCGCTGGGGGCGGAAGCGGAGCGGGTGCGCCGGATGGTGGTCTTGCAGGGGGCGCGCGTGACCCTCGCGGGCGTCGGCATCGGCGTGGTGGCGGCCCTGGCATCCACCCGTGTGCTGGACTCCTTGTTGTTTGGCGTGGGATCGCTGGACATGGTGACACTGGTCGCGATGTCGGCCCTGATGGTGGGGGTGGCGTTGCTGGCCAGCTACATCCCGGCGCGGCGGGCGTCGTCGGTGGATCCGATGGACTCGTTGCGGGCGGAGTAGCGGCGGCCCGCCGCGGGCGAAATGCTCGCGGCGGGTTTAGTTCTCGTACCGCTCCAACAGCGGGTGACCCGAAGGGAGGCGCGAACGACCCCGCGGACGCGAAGGTATGGATGGATCACCTTAATTCGGCAGGTTCATCCGCCGCAGCATTGCTGCGAATCGCGGATCGCTCCGAAAGTTGTCACCGATCGGCACCGCGGCGAGATATGCCAGTTCATGGTCCCTCAGCTCGTAACACCGATCGAGCCACTCGAACGCGCTATCGAGGTCGCCGCTCCACGCGAACAGCATCACGACGTTCATGGGCTTGACGAACATGCTACGCGATCGCTCTACCATCACCTCGGCGCCTCGCACCATCGCGCGTTTTGGGTCATCTGATGACGCAAGCACGCCCGCCATTTCCGCGTCCCCGATCATCGCGAAGTACTGGGCATAGAGGGCCAAGCCCTTGGCGTCTTCACCGAGCTTCCAATGCGCCCAGGCACTGGCGAAACTCGCAAGCGGGTTGGGCGAGACCTTGGCCAGCAGCGCGATCTCCTCGTCATATCGCCCCGTGAGCCCGCGCTGGACTCCGTGCAGTGTTTGGGCAAACGGGTTGAACGGATCGATCTCGAGCGCACGCTTGATCTGGACGTCACTCTCAGCCTTGCGGTGCATCATCGCCAGGAAGTGCGAGTAGAAGAATCGAGCCTGCGGCTCGTTCGGATCGAGTTCGATCGCGCGCTTGAAGGACGCTTCGGCCCGTTCCCAATCGAAGTCGTACCATGTGTATCCCTGTGCCAAAGCCTGATGACCCTCAGCGAGGTTCGGATCCAACTCGACGGCACGGGACGCTGCTTCGCTCCATTTTGGCCCTGCCTCGAGGGGGGACATCAGTCCCAGCACGTTCTTCGACCCCCATACGAGTGCGATCCCCGCGTACACCTCGGCGTAGTCGGGTTGGATCTCGAGCGCCGCCTCGAAGTACTGTAATGCTCGGTCGAGGTCCTGTGGATTGAAGCTCTGCTGGTGCACGCGCCCGCGCATGTAGTTCTCGTAGGCGACGGGATCGACCGCCCGACGCTCTCCCGACGCGCGGTCCCTCGGCGTGAGTGCGCCGTGGATCTCCTGCGCAATCGATCCCGACAGCTCCCGGTACAGGGAGAGGACGTTGCTGACCTCTCCGTCATACGATCCCGACCAGATGCCCTCCTCGGTGTTGCCATCGATCAGCCGCGCCTGAATGCCCACCGAGTCTCCCGCGCGAAAGAGTGATGATTCGACCACGGCGTCGACCGTCAGTTCGCGGCAGATGTCGCGCACGGGCTTTTCCGTGCTCTGGTACTGCAACACCGATGTCCGTGCCAACACGGCGACGTCGCCCCGACCGACCTGCGAGATCAATGCTTCATGCAGGCCCAACACCAGGAACTGCTGTTCGGGATCGTTGGTGATGTTCACCGGTGGCAACACCGCCAACCGTTTCCGCCCGACAGGCGCAACCACCGTTTCCGAACGCAGGGTCTCGGCGAATGCCGTGGGAGTATCGAAGCGTTGCTCCGGTTCTTTAGCCAAGGCCCGGCTCACCGCTCGGTCGATGAACAGCGGGACATCGGGATCGACGCCGCGCAGGCTCGGGGCGGTTTCCGCCGCGTGTTGTGCCAACAACGCTTGCGGCGTGGTCGATTCGAATGGCGTCCGGCCGACGACCATTTCAAACAGGACGCATCCCATCGCGTAGACATCGCTACGGCCATCGACATTGTCCTGTCCAAACGCCTGTTCGGGACTCATGTACGCGGGTGTGCCGATGGCCATCCCTGTTCCGGTGAGCTTCTCACCGCCCGCGACCTCCACGGCCCGCGCGATACCGAAATCCGCGACGACGGCCTGGTCGCCGGCGAGCAGAATGTTCTCCGGCTTGATATCCCGGTGAATCACGTCCCGCTGGTGGGCGTAGCTCAACGCCGAGGCCACATGCTCGACGATCCGTACAGCGTCGGGGACAGCAAGTCGTTTCTCTCGTTCCAGACGATCCCGGAGCGACTCGCCGTCTACAAACGGCATGACGTAGAAGAGGAAGCCGTCCGCCTCACCGGAATCGATCAGCATGAGGATATGGGGATGGGTGAGCTTGGCGGCGATCTCAATCTCGCGCACGAACCGAGTGGAGCCGATCGCCGCCGCAAGCTCCGGGTGCAGCACCTTCACGGCAATCTGCCGTTTGTGTTTCAAATCCTCGGCGAGATAGACCGTCGCCATGCCGCCGGCACCCAGTTCATGCTGAATGGCGTAGCGGTCGGCAAGGGCAACTTTGAGACGATCCAGGGGGGTTGGCAATGGACTTGGCCTCTCTGGTGACCCACAACAATACGGTTCAGAGGGGCAGGCGGCCAGATGGGCGGTCACTGGATGGCGAGTGCCCTACCATACGGCCCGCGACGCGACTCGGCTACGATGGAGTGGCGATTGTGCTCTGAAGATTCTCCTAGGCGCGCCAACGAGACCGCGAGCCAATTAGTGACTCGCGGTCGGTATGGATGGCGAGGAGGGACGCTCCCCCTATCGACTCATCCAAGCAAGCAATTCTTGATCGAAGAGTGCCGCTTCTTCGTATTGCGGCGTATGGCCACTCTCATCGAACACGTGCACCGTCAGGTCCTTGAACGCCGAGCTGATGCCATCCCAACTCGACGGCGGCGCCACAAGAAAATCATAGCGTCCGAGGGCCAGGAACACCGGCAGGTCGAATGTGTCGAGTCCCTGCGTGATGTCGATCTCCGCGAAGGTACGCCCCCACACGTGGTTCATCATGTCCATGTTGATCTCGACACTCTCCCACAGTGGAGAACAGTCGAAGTGAGGGTCATACCAGATCTTCGGAGCGTCACGGATGTAGCCTTGGATCATGGCGTCTCCCGGGGACATCTCGGCCAGCTCCGCGTCGGGTAGTCGCTCCAGGGCCTCCTCCCACGCAGCCTTGCGTTCCGCGGAGGCGAAGTCCTCCCAGTACTGGTCTCTCAACCGTGTGTTCTCCATGCCGTAGTCAGGGGCCGTTCCAATCATGACGACGTGCGACACATTGTCGGGGTACTTCTTCCCATACTCGAGCGCCATGAACGAATGTCCCGAGTGACCAACTACGATGACGCGACCAAGCCCCAGCTCTCGCCGAATCAACTCGACATCGTCGAGGATCGTGTCCAGCGCGAACGCCGTCGTGTCGACCGGACCGGGTGAGGGGGCAAAGCCCCTGTGATCGACGAACACCATGCGCAGGTGCGAGCGTAGGTTCTCGGAGAAGGCACGCGGATAGTACCATGAGCTCCCGATCACGATCGTCGGCGTGCCACTGCCCTCAATTTGATAGCGAAGGTTGAAGGAACCCGAGGCAACGCTGCCGGTGTCGGCCGCGACCCCCATGCCCGTTTCGTCTGATTGCGAACAAGCCCCGACCAACACACCGAGGCTGAGCGCCACAACGATGGAACGTGCTCGATGCTCGTAGCTCATGACTACGTCCTCCGTTCTTGGGGAATCCGGTGCTGCCTATCTCGCGAGGTTTTGAGACGGTCGAACAAGCCGTTGTGGTTTTTGGGGAAGCTCGCTGACGGTGACCCTACTATACGGCCCGCGACGCTGCCCAGCTACGTTGGAGCGGCAATTGTGGCGTGAAGATTTTCTTAGGCACACGTCTTCCCGTCCAGTCCCGCTGAATACGGACGAGTCGGGCACACAGAAGGCACCCCAGGGTATTGTCAACTCGAGTGGAATCTCTTGCTGAGAGAACGATTCATGAAACCGCCGGGTGAGCACGGAGATGCTTCAGCCGTACCTTCGCACTCGTCCCTATGAGTAGAGAGAAAAGATACTCGACATGAACCGAACCTTACTTGCCCTCTCGTTGATTTCTCTGACTGCCTGTGGGGAGCCTGAGACCGGCACGATCCGTCCCCAGCTCGCATTCGTCATCAGTGAGGAGACCGGCCTCACCAATGCCAGGGATCTCACTGTTGATGCTTCCGGCAACGTTTTTGTGTTCGACTACGATGACTATTTGATCTACAAGTTCAATCCCGCCGGAGAGGCTCTCGGCACCTTCGGTGGCCCTGCCGGAGAGGAGGGAGGCTTCCAACACCTGATGGCCATACGAGCCCTCGGTGACAGCCTGTTGGCCCTCGATGCGGGAGCGCTCTCGGTCTTCGACTTGTCAGGTCGTTCGATGAGGCATCGGCCCTTCACCGACACCATCACGTGCGACCTTCCTCGCCTCCACCACAGTGGAGAATGGGCTGGGGGCTGGATCATCCAGGAAACCGCCGAGAAGGCCCTCACCTACAGGGGTGCCGATGGCCGGGAGCAAGCCCGTGTGGACGGGTATCGGTTGGGTGAACTTTTCCCAGGCGTGGAGCCCGGAGTGCGCTTCTTCATCCGTACTACCCAAGCCCGGTCATACCTTTACGACTTCCTCCCGGATGGGCGGTTGGCGTGGGCGGCTTCGGACAAGCTGGAGGTACGCATCAGAGATGGCGGGGAGAACGATCCCGTCTACGCAGCCGAAGGGCTGCCCCTTCCATTCCCCGCGGAAGAGGTCCGCGCCTTGCGGGAGCAACAGGCCCGCCTGGGTCCGCCGCTCTTCATGAACGTCCCAGAGAATTACCAACTGATCCACCACCTGCTCGCCGACGAGACGGGAGATCTTTGGATCTACGTGATGAGTCGCGAACGAACGGGCTTCCTGCTCCTGTCGGACCGAGGTCGGGAGCTGGGCTTCTATACCCTGGACGCCGACTTCGATCCGATTGCTGCTCGGGTAACGGCAGCGGGAGGACGCCTATACTTCCTGGTGGTAGAACGGGACGAAACCAAGATCTATGTCGCGGACCGACCATGAGGGGTTCGAGTGATCTCAGCGACGAGGCGAGGACGATCGCCCACGGTTTCGCGGAAGAGTGTAGCCGAGCGACCCATCGTTAACCCGCCTGCCCCGTGGCTAGCGCGGTACCGCGCCCAGCTTCTCAGAAGACCACTCCCAATCGAAGTGCACCGAGCCGCCGGCGGGGAGGTCCTTGATGATGCCTGAGTGAATGACCCCGTTCTCGTACTCGACGGGGAACATCTCCGGATCGCCTTCCCCGGACCGGCGAATCCCCATCACCGGATCGCCCACGACGAGGCTTTCATAGTCCAGGTTCCGAAAGTCGAACACCATCAAGAACTCGTCGGTGGGGTAATGAATGTGAACCCCCCCGTCGCTCTGATAGACCCCGTTCCGGAACTGGAATGCGTTGTAAAAGTCCAGGCTTAGGAGGACGTAGTCGCTATAGGACGCCTCCGCTGTGGACAGGGGAATCGCGTAGTCCAAACGCGCTCCCTGCACCCGCTCGTACTCTTCTCGGTTGTCGTCTGTGAAGATCAGGTTCGGTGGAATGACTGCCACAACCGACGGGATCCCGGACGAGGTCTGGTAGAGGGACATGAACTCGGCATTATGCCGCTTCAGATAGTAGCCCATCGTGTAGTGCGCCTCGTCGTAGACTCGACGGTCCTGAGCGGAAAGCTCGGTATTGGCCATCCCGGCAAGCCCGGTCCGGCCTTCGACGGTGGCGTACACCGAATCCTCGAAGTGCAGGAAAGTCGCGTACACAACGAGGCGGGAGACATGGACTTCGCCCGGTGAGAACAAGGCATGATATGCCGTTTCCCACCATCCGAGTTGAACGGACATGCCGACCGTACCTAGCAGTGCGAGGACGACCATCGCATACACAGTCGCAGTCAACGGCCCGAGTTTTCGCAGTTTGGAGTACTTGAGTGCGTCGGCCGCGCCGGCGGCCCGAAGCGATGTGCGAGCACTGGGGATGGGATCCCACGGCTCGCGCTGGAACGCGGCTGGGTCCGCGAGTGCTTTCAGCGAACTCTCGGCGACCTGCTTTCGGGCGAGCAAGTAGCCGTGCAGTACCAAGCTCCGGATTTCGGCTTTCGAAAATGGGTTGAGGTCGGTCCTCACATCCGCGAGGCGCTTTCGAACCGCGGGATTCAGGACTTCGGAATCCTCTTCGGAACCTTCGTTGTCGATTCGGACGTGAATGCACTTGCTGGCGTCGACACCCTCCAGCTCCAGCAGATGAATCCGATTCATCGTGACGGACACAGCTCGGATGGCTGTGGTGATCAACCCCTCGAACCGGTGCGTCTGCCAATCGAGCGGAGCTCCCGCATCGCTGAGCACGATGCTGTTGAGGGGAATGTGGTGCATTTCAAACTCTTCAGAGAACACACTTTCCAACAGCTCGCGATTGAGCTTGAGAACCTCGTCGTGTCCGAGGTCGCCAGGAGGTTTCGCAAGCAGCGCCGGGACGGTCTCCTGCAGTGGATAGTCCTTCCAAAACCCGTAGCTACTGAGTTCCCGGTCTCTCAGAAGGCTATTGAACGCGGAAATGAGGCCGCCCCGGGCCGCTCCGTCAGCCACCTGCGTGGAGGCAACCTCTTCCACGATTTGTTGACCGCGAGCGGGGAGGTGCTTGAACACCGCTCCCTCGGCTCTGTCGAGGCGGTCGCGGCCTTCGAACACCCGCTCGCACAGCGTCGGCCAGAAGGGGATCGTCTCCTCCTCGAACAGCACCTCGTGATAACTCGCGGCGTCGATCATCTTCAAGCGTCGAAAACCGAGATTGTCGTGGATCCCTCCGTCAGTGAAGCTCTGCGGATCCGGAACCCAGTTGGACTGTTGGGTCCCGAGCATGTCCGCCGTGATCGAGATCGGAGGAAACAAGCTCGTGAACGCAGACGAGCACGCTACCGCGAGGCTTACCCTGAAGTCTCCGGCCTTGATGTCCTTTCTACTGGTGCCGTCGTCGAGAGAGATGCCCTGCCGATGGAACGAGCACGAGTGCCCGGTGGTCAGGTTCGTTGCCAAGATGTGCAGCGTGGGGCCCTGCTGCGTGAGGTCACCGAGCCGTCGGTCTCCGTAGAGGAACCGAGAGTAGTATCGATCCAGCAGTGTGGAGGGAGAGAACCGGTTGAATACGCGGAGAGGGAGGCGCCTTAGGATCTTTCCGCGAATGTCCTGCTGCGTGAACGAAATGATATCCTGGGCCAGCGTCTCGAACGACTTCTCATCGCCAAGGTACTCATCCCAGTGGAGGGCCAGATGTGCGGCCAGGATACTGCCTCCAGAGACCGCCGTGATGTCGGTGAATCGCCCGAGGAGGCCAGCATCGCGAAGGAACCGTACAACCCCTAGGTGGTACAGGGTCGCTCGGAACCCTCCACCGGAAAGAGCGAGAGCTATGCGCATGAACGACCTCCTAGAGCCGGGACTACGGCGCGAACGATCGTTGCTACAGCCGCGACGCCCCAGTACGGCGACCTGGTTGAGGTAGCGTACGCGAGGACGGCCTGGACAATAGGACGTGACGTTGAGACAGCCATATTGATTCCTATCCTGCTGTAAACGAGATCTGTTGGTCGCCGGCATCGGACCTTCAGAAGGGTCACTAGGACCTCCGTCGCGGCGGTTTAGGATCTTTGAAGTCTCAATCGCGCCAATCAAGCGCGAATCAATTTTTGCCTTGGCGGAGTCGTAGGCCGGGCGGGAGTTCCCACGCGAGCTGGTCGCTTAGCCCCACCGGCGCTGATGACGGGACCTCGTCCTGCTTGTTCTAGCGGCCTAAGCTAGGGATGTGTCCAGGACTTCGATACCAGCATTTTGCGACACGAGCACCAGCATTATGCGCCACGAGGGATGCGATGCTCTGTAGTCAGATTTTGAAACCATGGCCGCATTTGCTCACTGGGCGACGGATCCTGAGCTGCAGAAGGGTTATCGCAACTCTCGCACTAGTGAGTCCACGGCAGCGATTACTGCCTCCGGGTGTTCCCACGGGATTCCGTGTCCCGAATCTTCGAGGAGCTGATATCTGCCCCGTGCGATCGGGCCTCCCGGAGCCATCACCTTCTCTCTCCCTGGAATTCAAGTTTCAACTACGGGTGGGACACCTTCGTGACGTTTCCCGGTGATCCGCAGTGTGGCCTTTGTAACGCAAGATCCCACGACGTCCGGAGACTAAGACTGAAACCTCCGCCCTCTATGCAACGTATATCCTAGGGTATGTAGAAATGGTCCGAGTGAAGGACTTCTTCTGGCGGGTTGTTGAGACGGAAGGAAGGCGTCATGGGCAAAGGCGAATTCCTGGGCGAGTTCGAACAGATGGTGATTCTGGCAATCCTGCGGCTTGGCGACGACGCGTATGGCATGACCGTCCGAAGGGAGCTTGAGCAAACTGCAGGTAGGAACGTCACCTTCGGTACAGTGTACGGCACGCTGGAGCGGCTCGAAGGAAAGGGCTACGTCACTTCGTCGCACGCCGATCCTGAACCCGTACGGGGAGGTCGCGCCCGACGGTACTTCCAGGTTGAACCTGCAGGCGAGCTGGCACTTGCACGCGCCAGAGATATGATGGGGCGGATGTGGGACGGCGTGCGGCTCGCGTCTGACGGGGATTCTCTGCAATGAAATCCCCGGCCCTCGCCGATTGGCTTTTGCGGCTCTTGCTGCCTCAACATCTGCAGTCTGATATTCTGGGTGATCTCCAAGAAGAGTTTCGGCTGTTTGCCCTCGACAATACCGGTCCTATCAGAGCGCGACTCTGGTATTGGCGTCAAGTCTTGAGTAGTTCCCTCAAATATCGTATTGCCCGGGGACGAAACGAGCGGATTCCAAGCCGGCACCGACGACCAGCAGTCGAGAGCGTGGTGCAGGACATTCGCTTCGCGGTTCGAACCCTGCTCCGGCGCCCGCTCTTCGCCGTGGTGGCAATCGGAACCCTCGGACTTGGCATCGGGGCCGCGACGACGATTTTCACCGCAGTTGAGGGGGTACTGCTCCGGAGACTCCCGTACGAACGACCCGGGGAACTAGTCAACGTATGGGTTACATTCCCCCAGTGGCGCGGGCAGGAAACCCTCGATGCGTGGTGGGATAGGGTGCGGCTGTCGTACCCGGATTACGAGCACTGGCGCGACGGTACGACCCTCCTTCAGGAAACCGCGGCCTACGGCGGCGCGAACATGGTGTTTCCCAGGAGGGGTGGGCCAACACGCATCAGAGTCGGTTCGGGGACAGCCTCTCTCTTGTCCGTGCTCGGCGTCCAAGTTATCGCCGGCCGATGGTTCCTTCCCGGGGAGGACGGCCCCACCCACCGAGATGTCGTGGTGTTGAGCGATAAGTTCTGGCGCGACCACTTTGGCCGCGACCCGAATGCGGTCGGGCAGACCATCTCTCTCGACAACCGGCCGTTTGTCGTGGTCGGCGTCCTCCCCCCGAACTTCCGGCTTCGGGAGACCATCGATTGGAGCGCCGACCGCGGGTTTTCGCTGTGGCGCACCGACGACGCAGGAGAGCATGCGGTGTGGGTTCCGCTCGGCACCGCCGGGAGATTGAGGAGCGACGTCAACCGCTTCGAAGGAATCGGCCGTTTGAAGCCCGGCGCGACTTTCGAACAGGCCCGAGTCGAAGCCGAGTTGTTGATTCGTGCGGGCGAGTCTCCCGACAGACTGGGCGTGAGGATGGCGTACCGCACCGACCTCGAGTCGAGTGGGCTGCGTGCACCCATCAGTCTCCTCTCGGCCGCGGCCGGCATCTTGTTGCTCATAACGTGCGGTAACGTTGCCACGATGTTAATGGGTGAGGCGACTGGACGACGGCGCGAGATCGCCACGCGCGCGGCCATCGGGGCCGGAACTGGCCGCATCGTCCGTCAGCTCCTCACCGAAAGTGTGCTCCTTGGTCTCCTCGGTAGCGCGGTGGGTACGGGGCTTGCGATCGGCGGAACCGAGCTGCTGACCACAATGGCGCCGCCCATGGCACGGATCCAGGAGATGACCGTGAACGGCACCGTCCTCGCCTTCGCCAGTCTCGCCGGCGTCGCGACCGGTTTGGCTTTCGGCTTGGCCCCGTCCCTCATGACGGCGGGACACGCCTTCGGACAGGCGTTGCGGAGCGACGACCGTCTCGGCACGAAGCGCGGTCGACTCGTGCAGCGATTGGTGGTGTCGTCGGAGATCGCGCTCACCGTCGTCCTGCTCGTGTCAGCGGGGCTCTTCGCGCGAACCCTCGCTAACCTGTTTGCCGTCGATCTCGGCTTCAACAGTGAGGGCCTGGCCGTGGTGCGGGTCTCCTTACCCCGGGGTCGGATTGCGACCGCGAACGTGTTCGAGGAGATGGTGGCGCAAATGGCGGCGATTCCGGGCGTCGAACGGGCAAGCGGCACCAGTAGCCTCCCGTTCCTGGATTCGGAGAGCGGCCAGAGGGTTGTCATCGAGGGTCGCGAAGCAGAGGAAGGCCTGAGGAACGCGAACGACCAGGCTGTACTTCCAGGGTTTCTCGAAACGATGGAGATACCCCTTCTTTCGGGCCGGGCGCTGGATCATAGCGACGGGCCCGAAGCTCAGAAAGTCGCGTTGGTGAGTGAATCCATGGCACGGCTCTATTGGCCCAACGAGTCGCCGGTCGGTGCTCGAATCATGGGCGCCGAAGACTGGTGGTTAACAGTGGTAGGAATCGTGGGTGACGTGAAGCATACCAGCCTCGACTCCGAGGCCCGCGCCACCTTTTATTGCCCGGTGGCTCAAGACCCGCGCCGCACCATGACCCTCGTCGCGCGAACTACCACTGAGCCTATCCAGGTCGGGCGGCAAATGCAGCAGGCCGTTCGAAATGCCGATCCCGGAGCCGTTATTCTCTCCGTCGACACCATGGAATCTCTAATTTCACTTTCGGGCATCGACCAACGTTACCGCGCTGTCCTCGTGGCTCTATTCGGTATCACAGCCGT